>JAGGWH010000105.1 GCA_021157585.1 Bacteroidales bacterium
ACACCCAAATATTTTGATATATATTTTTTATTTTTTTACTATAACTTAAAATTATCTAACGGATTATATATCTCCGTTTTTACATGCGTAATATTTTCGTTGTTTTACTCGAACCGTGTTATAATAGCTTCTGAATCAAATTACACCGCTATCAGATAGTGTGTTGCAAAGCTATGCTTTGGTAGGCTAGTGTAAAAGTAGTCTTATTTTTTGTTCTTTCCAAGGTTTTCTTAATTATATCTATATATAAACTATATATGCATAATTGAGGGCTAAAGTAGAGATATATCTTTTGACTAATCCACCGCTAAGCTTAATCAGAGATTAAGCTTGATTTAAAATACAATCTCCTGACCGAGCGAAGGATGAAAGATTAATATTAACCCTAATTTCTATAATTTAATTTTTAGTCTTTTCAGAATACTGCTGATGTAAGATGTACAATCATCATCACCTTCCGCAGGAGCCCATGGCGCAAAGTTTTTATCTATCGCAGCATTATAAGGACCATCTTTTACTTCATAAGCAACAGAGCCGGCTTCTAAACAAATAATAGTATGCCAGATTCGGGGAGCAATTTCGGCTCCATAATTTCCTTTTCCGGCTTCTAAAATAATATGGTCGCTTATATTTCCGTTATCGTCAAACTCTACAACTAATATACGACCGCGTAAAACAAAAAAGGCTTCTACTTTATCAGGATTCTCGTGTTTGTGAGGTTGAATATAAGTGTTTAACTCTAACGCATTTAACATGCGTTGTAGCCTTGCGTTATCTTCTTTATGGAAATTGAAATTCTGTCTGCGACGCCGACTAATTTTTGCTTTGTCGGATGTTATAGAAATAAATTCTTCGTTAATCTTAATCATTCTATGATAATATTGGAAAGGTAAAAATAACTTTTGTCCCTACTTCTTTTTTGCTTTCAATTTTTATACTTCCCTCGTGTTTCTTTACAAACTCGTTTACCAAAACAAGTCCTAAACCACTTCCTTTTTCTCCCTCTGTTCCGGCATTAGTAAAATCACTTTCGATTTTAAATAATTTATCTATATCGTTTTCATCAATTCCAATACCATTATCTTCAACGATAATTTCGATAAAATCCTTATCGTTCTTACTTATTGTTTTCCCTAAATAAATTTTAATCAGACCGTTTTTATGTGTGAATTTAACGGAATTACTAATTAAATTTCGGATAATAGTTTTAAGCATATTTTCATCTGCTAATAACTTAATATCACTATTTATATTAACCAATATATCTATTTTTTTTGAAGACACGACTTCTGATAAAAGGTCAATAGTATTTTGAACTAAAGCTTTTAATTCGACTTCTGTAGGATTAAAAGATATCGTTCCATTTTGAGTGCGCGACCATTCTAAAAGGTTTTCAATCAAATTATACAGGTTTTTAATGCTTTTATAAATCAATTGTATAAACCGAGTCTTTTTTTCCTCTTCAATAGTTTCCGGGTATAGAGCTATTATCTCCGTTAGACCTAAAAGACTATTAAACGGACCACGTAAATCATGAGCTAATATGGAGAAAAACTGATCCTTAGCAGCATTACTTTTACGCAAGCTAAGCTCAGATATTTTTAATGAATCTTCTAAAGCCCTTAAGTCTGTAACATCTTGAATAACAGATTCCACGAAAGGATTACCTTCGTTATCAATGTGTTTTTTACTGCTAAATTTAACTAATAATGGCTTTTCGTTTGTGTTTTTCCACAAAGTTTCACCCTCAATTCTATTAGACTTTTCTGAACTTAAATTATCTATAATCGTTTTGCGTTCCTCGGGCTTAACGTAAAAATCTTTAATATTATGAGTTTGTAATTCCTCCAAACTCTTACAATTTAGTAAATCTAAAAGCTTAGTGTTAGCTAATATAATTCTACCATCAAGTGTAGTTGTGATTATTCCTATATCAATTGTATTATAAATATGTTTATATCTCTCTTCACTTTCTGCCAATGCACCATGTTGGCTTTCTATGGTTATATTTTTAAAATAGATTACATAAAATAATATAGTAATTATCAATACTAATAAGCTTCCGACAATTATAAGCGTAATAAAACTATTTATATATCTGTTGGAATAATTATCTGATGTATAAGATATTATATAGGCTACGTATTCCTTTTTAATATTAATAATGGGAATAAACGAAATCACATACTTACTTTTTTTAAGATTAACAAAAACAGAAAATGCCTGACTTTCGTTGAGTTTGTTTTGATATTTTTTCTTAATTATTCGGTCTAATTTTTCAAGTGTTTCTTTCGTGAAATTTTCATCTGTATTATCATAATGCAAAAACTTTTTTTCTTCAACCCAATTATCGGAGAGCGCGCTTTTAACATAATTACTTTTCTCATCGTCAAACACGTTTTTGTCTAGTACCGATTTTTTAAGTATAAAAGCATAAACATTATTGGCTTGTTTATAAAGCATATCATTAACAGCCCCAAACGAGATACTGGTTTCAACTGTTCCTATATGTTTTCCTTTATATGACAGTGGGTATACAAAGCGAAAGCCATTATATATTTTACCATTTTCAAAACCTTGAACCGATATTTTTTTAGCATTGGCTATTCTTACAGATTCTCTAACATCCGTTAAATCATCACCAAATTTTTCTGGCCTATGGAAACGCAAAAAACTTCTATTATCGGGTAAATGAAAATGAAGATACTTAATAGCATTGGTTTTAAGACCAAGATAAACAGGATTTAACACTTGATAGAGGCTGTCTCTTATTTCTGCTTGTCGCTTTTCGTTGCTTTTGTAGGCGCGACTGTATAATGATAGTACTTCGGGTTTATTTATTATTTGTTCAAAAACAATATCAGAAGCTAATTCATAGGTGTTAAAGATAGATTCGTAGCTGGTTTTTAGTTGTATGGTATAATCTTCTAATATATGATTCCGCTTAGATTTAAAGTTAATACTCCCAACTAAAATAAGAAGACTTTCTCCAACAAAAAAAGCCAATATAAATAACCACACTGTATTTTTATGTATCTTTCTCATTTATACATTTGCAAAATATACATTGGTCAAATATAATTAAAAAATATAAATGTCCGTAAAGCACATAGTTAGAATAAACTCATTTGTTTAGATTCTAAATCAAGCAAGGATTGCTTTAGTTTAAGTCCGCCGGCATAGCCTGTTAAATCGCCTTCTTTACTTAGTACACGATGACAAGGGATAACAATCCAAATAGGATTACTGCTGTTTGCTAAACCTACTGCACGAGATGCTTTTTTATCACCAAGTTTACTGGCTATATCTCCATATGAACAGGTTTGTCCGTAGGGTATTTTTGCCAATCTATTCCATACTTTTCGTTGAAATTCAGTTCCTTTTAAGTGAACTTTAAGACTAAAAGTTTTTCGCTTACCTTCAAAATAGCCCTCTAATTGATTGTTTACTTTTTGTGCTTGTTTACTAAGCTTTCCCTCTGAAGTGTTTTTATTCGTCGTCTTTAGATAAGTCAAACCAAAACCATTAAATCGTAATTCTAATTTACCTATTTTACTATCAATAACGACAGATTCAGATTCTTTTAGAAGCTCTTTAAGAACTTTTTTAGTATTTGGTAAAATTTTTATCCCCTTTGGTAGAGACGAAATATTGTCATCTTCAGAAATAAAATAAGCCTTTTTATTTGCGGCAAAATAGAATTGCACAATGGTATACAAATCTTTATCGACTTTAAAAATTAATAATGCAGATGTGTTATTAACAAGTTCGCGAAGTTGTGAGCCTAAATTAGTTTTACTTAATTGCTTAGGAACCGATATTAATTTAATACCATA
The DNA here is from genome assembly GCA_021157585.1 of Bacteroidales bacterium. Lineage (NCBI taxonomy): Bacteria > Pseudomonadati > Bacteroidota > Bacteroidia > Bacteroidales > Bacteroidales bacterium. The sequence continues at coordinate 3,837 of JAGGWH010000105.1, forward strand.
ATCATTTGTTTTGGCTTCAAGATCGAGTGGGACTTCCTGAAAACCATATAATGCCAATGCCGAACCGGTGTTTATCATAAGTTAAATGCTGCAAGGTCAAAGTTAGTAGAATTATGGGGAAATAACAATATTAAATATCTAAGCAAATATAATTATAACACAAAAATATCAAGCCTTTTTAATTATGACAATATTATCTTTTGTTGGAGTATTTTTTAATTTACAAACTCGCTTAAATCCGATTGTAAAATGTATGCTAATTCTTTAAAGTTTTCCTCACGAGTTTCAGTAAATAAAAAACCAAATATCGGGTACTTTTTATAATCGAACTTTCTTAATTCCAATGGCTTTTCAAATTTAGCCAATAGTTTTTCATAATCAAAAGATTTGATTTCCTCCGACTTTTTTCCGGTAGAATTATCTAATATTATCAACCCGAATAATTTTTCGGATTTTCCTCTTAATATATCTTTCCAATCGGGCTTTAAATTTTGAAAGAAGGCAGCATAAGGATTAAAACCCCAGGCATAAGATGCTAAGTCGGCAGTAGTACAAAAGCCGCCAAAGCGAAGAGGGTTTACTTCAATTGGTATAAGCTTTCCTTTATCATCAACACGAACCTCAACATGCAAAGGGAAATTTTTTAAATTAATCAAGTTCCCGAGGTCATTTAAGAAATTTGTAAACGGAGACAAATATGTTTCCATAACAGATTTTGAAGTGGCATAAACACGATCGCTTACGTCGTTTACAGATGCAAACTCATGTTTCATAATATTAAGAATTACCGCTTCGCCTTTTTCATTGTAATAGGCATCAAAAGCAAACTCTACTCCCTGAATATAACCTTCAATAATTAGTTCTGTACTATCTAAAACTTCTGAGGGGAAAAGGAGAGCAGCTTCTTGTATTTCTCTTTTCAGTTTTTCTTTTATTTTTGGCCATTCCTCATTGCTTTGAACAGGATATACCGCCAAACTAAAAAAACCAATAGCAGGTTTTATAATAAAAGGCTTAGGTAGATCCTCAATTATAATACTATCCAAATCTTTGGGTTTTACCGATTTATAAAACATTTCGGGAAATAGCTTTTCTGTCAATTTTCTAAAAGCAAGCTTATTTTTAAACCAATTGATTTTTTCGTGTAAATCACTTTCTTTTAAATGCTGTGCTATCCATTGAATAGCATTCTCCGAATTGGTGTAAATGCGTGCATTTGGGGTGTTCTTATAATATTGTACGGCTTCTTCAGTAGAAAATAATAGTGTTTTGGAGTCCAAATTTAATTCTTGGCTATATTCATTGTCTAATACAGGGAAATCAAATTTAGTTACTGTTTCTTTCAGATAATCAGAAACGTAGGGTTTGTCTAATATTATCATTGAAAATTATTCGTTTTAAATTTATGAGCTGACAAAGGTAATAATTTCAATGTATTTAGTGTTGAGTGATAAAAAACGGCAGGTTTTTCTTGTGTTCTATTTTCTTTGTATCACTAACTGTATTACACATAAAAGATTACAGATAACACAAAGTCCTAAAGTTACAGCATTGATTATTAATCTTTATAACCGACTATAAACCTATTTACTAGTGGAAGCTGTTTTTTGTATCTAAAATAATTTAAATTTGTCGGAATTTGTTTTTAAACAATAAAAAATATTTAATGTGCCAAGTCTTAAAATTTAAGGACGACTTGTGTCTATATAAAATTACATTCCGATGAAAAAACTTAGCTATTTATTTTTGATTTTAATTACTTTTTCGTGCACATCAGGTCCGGAAAAACAGGTGAATCAATTGAATGTTAAACAGACTGTTGAAGCAAAAAACGGAATGGTAGCTACGGCTCATCCATTAGCATCGGAAGTTGGGGCACAAATACTAAGGCAAGGCGGAAACGCTTTTGATGCTGCTGTTGCTGTTCAATTTGCTTTGGCGGTAGTTTATCCTCGTGCCGGAAATATTGCCGGTGGTGGTTTTGCTGTTTACCGTAAAGCAAATGGAGAAACAGGGAGTTTAGATTTTAGAGAAAAAGCTCCGCTTACTGCAACTTACGACATGTATTTAGATGAAGATGAAAATGTTATACCAAAGTTATCTTCTTTTGGAGTGCTCTCTATCGGAGTTCCGGGTTCGGTTGACGGAATGATAGAATTGCATAAAAAATTAGGCTCTTTACCCTTCGAAAAACTTATTCAACCAGCCATTGATTTAGCAGAGAATGGATTTATATTAACGCAAAATGATGCTAAAAAACTGAACTATTATCAGAAAGATTTTTTAAATGCCAATGATAGTACAACCTATTTTTTTAATGGAGGTAAATGGCAGGTAGGAGATAAAATTGTTCTTCCGGAATTAGCTCATACTTTAAAATTAATTCGCGATAATGGACGCAAGGGCTTTTATGCCGGAGAAACAGCGCAAGAAATGTTGGATGAAATACATTCAAGCAATGGAATTATTAGTCAAGCCGATTTTGATGCTTACCATTCTATTTGGAGAAAACCTATTGAAGGTAAATACAAAGATTATAAGGTAATTTCTATGCCGCCACCATCAAGCGGAGGTATTGCTTTGCTTCAACTTTTAAAAGGAAGTGAGCAGTTTCGTTTTGCGGAATTTGGACATAATTCAACACAAAGTATACACTTGATGACAGAATTAGAGCGTCGTGTTTATGCTGATCGTGCAACTTATTTAGGCGATTCCGATTTTTATGATGTTCCTATAGATATGCTTTTAGACTCAGCTTATTTGGCAAATCGTTTTTCTGATATCCATTTGGATAGTAAAACAGATTCAAAGGATATAAAAGAAGGAAATGTTGAAATTATTGAAAGCATAGAAACAACACATTTTTCAATAGTTGATAAAGACCAAAATGCCATTGGTATTACTACAACTTTAAATGGTAATTTCGGCTCTAAAGTTTTTGTAGAAAAGTCGGGTTTCTTTTTAAATAATGAGATGGATGATTTTAGTGTAAAACCCGGTATTCCAAATCAGTTTGGTCTGGTAGGTGCCGAAGCTAATGCTATTGCGCCGGAAAAGAGAATGCTTAGTTCTATGACCCCTACAATACTTGAAAAAGACGGAAAACTGTTTATGGTGCTTGGAAGTCCGGGAGGAGCAACTATTATCACTGCCGTATATCAAACTATTTTAAATGTGGTGGAATACGGTATGGATATGCAGCAAGCTGTGAATGCAAGCAAAACGCACCATCAATGGTTACCCGATCGTATTTTGTATGAAAATAACGGTTTAGACTCTTTGGTTATCAAGCAACTGCAAAAAATGGGACATAAGATGGAGCCTCGGTCTGCTATTGGTAAAATGGATGCTGTTTTAATTTTACCTGACGGAACAATGCAGGGTGGTGCCGATCCAAGAGGTGATGATACTGCTGTTGGAGTTAAATAGGATTCTTTGAATATTATTTCTCACTAAGTCGCTAAGAGTCGTCAAGATTTTATTGGAGGTTTTTTTCGACCAAATTTTCTTTGTGTCTCTGCGCCTTTGCGTGATATTTTTCCTTAGTGATTTTGTGACTCTGTGGTTTCTTTTTACCGCTAAGACATCAAGCCACTAAGATTTTTATTTCTTCTCTGTTTTTCCTTTGTGACTCCGTGTCTCTGTGGTTTATTTTTCACCACCAAGCCAAAAGGCACTAAGTTTTTATATTTCTTTAAAATAAATCTAAATTTCGTTTTAGCAAAAAAAGCTTCCAATTGGAAGTAAATTTTATTGTAATTTTGTACAAAATCCTTAGGGGCGGGGATGCTCGATAAAGACACTTTCGAGAAGTTAAAAAATGCCCACAAGAAATCTCAAAATAGTTTTGAGATCACGAAATAACTTTTACCAATGCAAAAATTATTATTGTTAGGTGCTGAGGCTATCGCTCAGGGCGCTATTGATGGTGGTATGTCTGGTGTTTATGCATATCCTGGTACTCCATCGACCGAAATAACAGAATATGTACAGCATTACGAATTAGCAAAAGAAAGAAACATTCACAGCAAATGGTCAGTCAACGAAAAAACGGCTATGGAATCAGGTTTGGGAATGTCTTATGCTGGTAAAAGAGCCATGGTTTGTATGAAGCACGTAGGCTTAAATGTAGCTGCAGATGCTTTTATGAATTCGGCTATTACCGGAACAAATGGCGGATTATTGGTTACTGTTGCCGACGATCCTTCCATGCACTCTTCTCAAAATGAGCAAGATTCTCGCTATTATGGCAAATTTGCTCAAATCCCAATCTTAGAACCTGCCAGTCAGCAAGAAGCTTATGATATGGCTTATGTCGGCTTTGAGATGTCTGAACGCTTTCGTGTTCCTATTTTAATTCGTATCACAACCCGATTGGCACATTCACGTGCTGCCGTTGAAAGAAAAGTTTTACTTGATCAAAACTCAATTAGTCTTCCTTCTAATCCACACCAATTTGTACTCTTGCCTAATTTTGCTCGAGTTCAGTATAAAGGTCTTTTAAATAGTTTTTCCGGATTTATCGAAGGTTCAGAAGTTTCACCTTTTAATGAATATAGAGATGGTGAAGATAAGTCGCTTGGTATTTTAGCCTGTGGTTTATCTTATAATTATTTGATGGAAAATTTCCAGAATAAACCCTTGAAATATCCATTATTAAAGATTGGTCAATATCCTATGCCTCGTTCAAAAGTTGAAAAATTAATGAATGAATGCGATGTGGTTTTAGTTTTAGAAGATGGTTATCCGATGATAGAAGAGGTTTTAAAGGGATATACCGCTAAAGAAAATATCAAAGGGCGTCTCGATGGTACTATTCCTCGCGATGGTGAATTAAACCCAAATATCGTTGCGCAAGCACTTGGTTTTGAAGAAAAGAAAAAAGATTTACTCAGCGATGCCGATTTAAAAGAACTTTTAAAAGCTCGGCCACCCGCAATGTGTACGGGCTGTGGTCATATCGATGCTTATAATGCTTTAAATGAGGCTTTAAGTGAGTATTCAGCCGGTCGTGTTTTTTCTGATATTGGATGTTATACTTTAGGAGCTTTGCCGCCATTCAACGCTATTAATTCTTGTGTTGATATGGGAGCCAGTATTACTATGGCTAAGGGAGCTGCTGATTCCGGACTTATTCCGGCGGTGGCTGTTATTGGCGATTCTACTTTTACTCATTCCGGAATGACCGGCTTAATTGATGCAGTAAATGAAAGCTCACCTATAACGATTTTAATTTCAGATAATTTTACAACAGGAATGACAGGCGGACAAGATTCTGCTGCTCTTGGTAAGCTTGAAGATATTTGTGAAGGTATTGGTGTTGATCCTGCACATATCAAGGTTTTTGTTCCGATGAAGAAAAATCACGATGAAATGGTGAGGATAATTCGAGAAGAATTAGCTTATGATGGCGTTTCAGTGGTTATTCCTCGTCGCCAATGTATTCAAACTACACGCAATGTAGAACTGAATAAACGAATTACAGAATTAAACCTTCGCTAACTCTAAAATTATAAAAAAAATGAAAACAGATATTATATTAGCAGGTGTTGGCGGACAAGGAATTTTATCCATTGCAGCTACTATAGGAATGGCTTGTATAGCTAATAATTTACATATAAAACAAGCCGAAGTTCATGGTATGAGTCAGCGTGGTGGTGCTGTTCAATCGCACTTTAGATTGTCTTCCGATCCTATTTCTTCCGATTTAATCCCAAAAGGGAAAGCGGATATTATTCTTTCGGTTGAACCAATGGAAGCTTTGCGTTATCTTGACTTCCTGAAGCCCAACGGATGGATAGTTACCAATACCACCCCTTTTGTAAATATTACTAATTATCCTGAAATCGAAACAGTTTTAAATAAGCTAAAAAGCAGAAAAAATACTGTTCTTCTTGATGCTGATAAAATTGCAAAAGAACTTGGTTCTGCCCGTTCTTCAAATATTGTGATTTTAGGTGCTGCCAGTCCCTTTATCGATATTCCTTATAAATCTCTTGAAGAAGCAATTAAGGAAATATTCTTACGCAAAGGCGATAAAATAATTAACGTAAATATAAATGCTTTAAAAGCAGGACGTGAATTTGCAGAAAAACAATAGAGATTAAACAAATGAATAAACAAAGACTTGAAAAATATCGAGTCTTTGTTTTTTTATATCTAATTCGGCTTAATTGCTAATTTTAAAATTTTGTTAAAACCTTTTATTGTATAACCTATTTCACTAAGTTTGTGTGAAAAATAACTTTTAAATAAAACATTATTAATCTCATCCTTTTGTTTAGTACAGCACATATCGTTGCATCATTCGTTAACGAAAAACGATAAACTAAATCTCTAGATTTTAAAATTAATCTTTATGAAAAAAACAATTTTAATTTTAATCAATGTCTTTTTCCTTTCGGGAATAATATTTGCTCAAGATATTGATTTAACACAAAAAGTTCCTTTCGATCCCGAAATAAGGACAGGAACACTGGAAAATGGACTTACTTATTATTTAAAACATAATGAAGAGCCTAAAGAAAGGGCTAGTTTTTATATGATTCAAAACGTAGGTGCATTACTCGAAAATGATAACCAAAATGGTCTTGCTCATTTTCTTGAGCATATGGCTTTTAACGGAACAGAGCATTTTGAAGGCAAAGGAATCTTAAATTTTCTTGAAAAGAACGGCGTTGCTTTTGGGTCAAATATAAACGCTTATACCTCTTTTGCTGAAACGGTATATAATTTAAGTGACGTTCCAACTACAAAACCGGGTTTAGTTGACAGTTGCTTATTGGTTCTCCACGATTGGTCAGACTATTTACTTCTTACTGATGAAGAACTTGATGCCGAACGGGGCGTAATTTCAGAGGAATGGAGAACACGCAGAAATGCGAGTTTTCGTATTCGTGCTCAAATGTTTCCTGTTTTATTTAAAGGCTCAAAATATGCTGTTCGCGATGTAATTGGTGATCTTGATATTATAAATAATTTCGAATACGAAACGATTCGTAATTTTTACCACGATTGGTATCGTACCGATCTTCAGGCTATTGCTGTTGTTGGTGACTTTGATTTGGATGAAGTAGAAGCTAAGGTCATAGAGCTTTTCTCTGAAATTAAAGCCGTTGATAATCGTCGCGAACGCGAAGGCTATACAATTCCCGAACATGACGAAACCTATTATGTCCTCGCAACTGACGAGGAAGCATCTCAATCTTCTATCAGCATTTATATTGTGCGTGAGAACAAAGACGAGCAGGAAAAAACATTGAATGATATGCGTGAAATGTATATCACAGATTTATATAATACTATGTTTAGGATGCGTATTTCTGAACTATTGCAAAAAGGAACTCCTCCATTTATTATTGGGAGTAGTTCAAATGGTGGATTTGTCCGTCTGTATGATGCATATTCTATAAATGTTGTTGCTAATCCAAACAAGGAAGATGTCGCTTTGGAAGCTATCTTGACAGAAACAGAAAGAGTAAGACGATATGGCTTTGTTGAAACCGAATTGGAAAGAGCAAAAACAAACTTCCTTACACAAATGGAAAGTGCGTATAAGCAAAAAGATAAAATATCAAACGATCGTTATGCCCGTGAAATCCAACGTTATTTCTTAACAAAGGAGCCTACTCCCGGTTTTGATTTCGAAATGGATTTTATGAAAAAAATTATTCCGGAAATTACTGTGGAAGAAATAAATGCTAAAGCTAAAGAATGGATAGTTGATAAAAACAGAACTATTGTTATTTCAGGTCCCTCAGAAGGTGTTACGCATTTAACCGAAGCAGAAGCTCTTGCTATTATGGAAAAAGTAAAGCAGGCTGAAATTGCTCCTTATGTTGATGAAGCAGCAGCAGCCTCTTTAATCTCTGAAGATTTGAAAGGCTCAAAAATCATTTTCTCTAAAAAACTTCCTGCTTTTAATGCTGTTGAATGGAAATTAGGTAACCGTGTAAAAGTTGTTTTTCGTCATGCCGATTATGAAAAAGACAAGGTTAGCATACGCTCTTTTAGTAAAGGTGGAAGTTCTCTTTTTGGAGATAAATACGTGCCTTCTGCTATGATGGTAAATGAATTTGTAAATGCCTATGGCGTTGGCAAATTTGATGCGATTAGTTTACGAAAAATGCTTACAGGTAAAAAAGTAGAAGTTAGTCCAAGCTTGGGCGATTTAACAGAAGGAATTAACGGCACTTCAACACCTAAAGATATTGAAACCATGTTGCAATTGGTTTATCTTTATTTTGAACAACCACGCTTTGATGCTGATGCACATAATGCACTTAAAGGCAGATATGCAGCTTATATGGCTAATTTAGCTAACAACCCTCAAAAAATTATGCAAGACTCTTTGAGTATGATTTTAACAGATTATAATTCAAGGACAAGAATAATGAATACCGAATTTTTTGACGAAGTAAGTATTGAACTTATTGAAGAAATGTACAAAGACCGCTTTAAAGATGCAAGCGATTTCACTTTCTTTATTGTGGGTAATATTGATGAAAAAACACTAAAACCTCTTGTTGAAAAATATTTGGGTTCTCTTACCGATATCAAGCGTGAAGAAACATGGAAAGATAACCATGTGAATGCACCCGAAGGAAGAACCGAGAAAGAGATTGAAATCAATTTTGCTACTCCAAAAACTAATGTAAATGTAATTTACACAAAGGATTTTGAATATACTCAAAAGAATCGTTTGGGATTATCTATAATCAAAGCAGTTTTAGACCTTCGTTATACCGAAACTATTCGTGAAGAAGAAGGCGGAACCTATGGCGTGGGTGTGAGAGTACAAACTTCTCATTATCCGGAAAGTGAAGCCACGCTTTCTATGTATTTCGATTGCGATCCTAAAAAAGCAGATCATTTAAAATCTCTTTTGTATAAGGAAATAGATAAAATTATTGCGGAAGGTCCTACGGCCATTGATTTAGATAAGAGCGTGAAAAATATGCTAAAAATACGCGAGCAATCTAAATTGCATAATCAATATTGGTCATCAGCACTTTATAATTATTATTATCACGGTATTAATACAGATGACCCTGCTAATTATGAAGATATTCTAAAGGCTTTTACTATTGAAGACATCAAAGAAATTGCAGCGGAATTTTTTACTGATGCTGATGAAATTGATGTGATTTTTAAACCTGAATCAGAATAGGTTTTAAATATTTTTATTAAACAACAAGGGCTTATAGTTAATTCTACAAGCCTTTGTTTGGTTTTGGGAAATTTTAATTTAAAGTGAAGGATGTACAAAATTCATGATCGCCATACATAATCTCATCATAATGTTCTTGAGTGATATATTGCGGTGTATATTCTCCCCCTTGTGCTTCAAGCTGACCTAAAAATCCGCGTAAATGATTACGAGAGCCGCAATCTAAAAAGTCAAAAACGGAGATTATATCTGCATTTTGAGTGTTTTCAAGATATTCTTCTAATTCGTAAATATCTACATCTTCAATAGTGCAACCAACTTTTTTCTTCCATCATATAATGCATCATTTCTAATTCTGCCGTAGTTAACTCTACTTCAACAGCTGTTTCTCCCATAATTTCTACTGTATCATCATCTTTGCTACAGGATAAAACAACCAAGCCTAATAGCATAAAAAGAGGGATTGCAGTCTTTAATTTCTTCACAATATTTATTTTTTATATTTAGGTATTACGATACTAAAATGCGTGCCAAAAAATCAAAGGGCTTAAAAAATTTATAAAATTATTTTTAAATATCTGTTGTTTTAAATTTTGATTATAAGTGTATTTTTGCACCTAAATATTTAAATAAAAAACAATGAAAAAATTATTAATCACTTTTAGCGCATTTATATTTTCGCTTAGTATTTTTGCTCAAGCGGACACTACTTATTGGAAAACTGAAGGCGATTTTTCAATACAATTTAATCAGGTAAGTTTTAGCAATTGGGCTACCGGAGGCGATAATTCCTATGCCGGTGTAATAGGCCTTAACTACAGCTTTAATTATGCTAAAGACAAATCTACTTGGGATAATAAATTGATACTTGCTTATGGAATGCAAAGTCTTGATGGAGACCTTAGAAAAACAGAAGATAAAATTGATTTTTCCAGTAAATACGGACGTAAAATAAACGATAAAATCTATTTCGGAACTTTGTTTACTTTGAAAACACAATTTGCAAATGGATATAATTATCCTAATACAACAGATTATATATCACAGTTTGCCGCTCCCATTTATATTGGAATAGGGCCCGGAATTGATTTTAAGCCTAATAAGTTTTTGTCTATATTTGTCTCTCCTGCTACGGTACAATGGGTAATTATTTCAGATACTTATCTTTCTAATTTAGGCGTTTTTGGAAATGCTCCGGGCGAAAATGTTAGAACTCAATTTGGTGCTGCTGTTAAACTGCAGTTTAAAAAGGATATTGCTAAAAATATAAATCTTGATACTAAAGTCGAGTTATTTTCAGATTATCTTAACAACCCTCAGAATATTATTATCAATTGGGATGTAATATTAGACATGAAAGTAAATAAACTTATTTCGGCAAAAATTACTACGGGATTAATTTACGATCATAATATAATTATTATGGATGACGCTGGAAATCCTTTAGGCCCCAGAACTCAATTTAAAGAAATGTTTGGAGCAGGATTATCAGTTAAATTCTAATAACTATTAAAAAAATAGATTTAGCCTGAATCGTTTTTAGATTCGGGCTTTTTTATATCAAACAATATGTATTTTTGTAGCCGATGATTCAAAAAGATAGCGTAAATACAAGTTTATTGCCTAAAGAGCTTTCTATAGGTAAAAGTAGTGATAGTATTTCGCATTTCTTTACTAATAACTCTAAGGTTGAAATGCTGGAGATTAAGCGATTAGAATACGAGACTATTCCTTTATGGATTCATCTTAGCCTTTTCTTTTGGGTCATTGTCATAATAATTGCTCGTCAATCATATACACTTCGTTTGCGCCAGATTTTTATAGCTTTTCTAAAACCAAAACAAATAAAACAATTACATCGTGAGGGTAACTTGCTTAAACAGATTTTTCCTGCTCTTTTGTTACTTTTGTATGCTTTTGTAATTTCATTATTTACATTCTTATTCCTAAATCAGCATTTTATACAATCGTTTTATTTCTCTTCAGGAGAAGGTTTTTTGTTTTTGTATACAGCTGTAATTTTATACCATCTGCTAAAATTTATTACTATTAAATTTTTCGGAATATTGTTTGACACAGGCTCGTTAAGTACTCTTTATTTGTTAGATCATTTTGTGTTTTACATAAGTGGAGGAATTGTCCTTTTCCCATTAATTATTTTATATATTTATTCTGAAATACAAGCGTTTTTATATCTTGCTGTAATTGTGTTAATTACTTTGTGGGTATTTCGTATAATTAGGGCTGTTTTTATAGGATTAGACTGTATAAATTATTCACGGTATTATTTATTTTTATACCTTTGCACGCTCGAAGTATTACCTATTTTTTTATTGTATAAACTATTTTTTCAGTTTATGTGATAAAAATGGTAAAAGTGCTGTTGTATAATTAAATTTTTATCCGTGAAATTTAAAAACGTATTAGTCTCGCAACCTAAACCTGCTGATGTAGAGAAATCGCCTTATTATATTCTTGCAAAGAAATATAGGGTAAATATTGATTTTCATAAATTCATTAAAATTGAAGGTGTTAAAGCTATTGATTTTCGTAAGGATCGTATCCCTATTTTAGATCATACTGCTGTTATCTTTACCAGTCGTAATGCTGTTGACCATTTCTTTCGTTTATCTAAAGAGATGAGAGCGGAGATCCCCGATTCTATGAAATATTTTTGTGTTTCAGAAGCAATAGCTTTTTATCTTCAGAAATATGTACAATATCGTAAACGTAAGATTTTTTATGGTCGTCAGAGTTTTGCACAACTATTAGAAATTATTGTAAAGCATAAAACCGAGAATTTTTTATTGCCTTGTTCTGATGTTTCAGAGAAAGATTTATCGCAAATACTTAAAGACAATAAAGTTAAACACAGCAAAGCTGTAATGTATCAAACCGTGTCGAGCGATTTGTCAGATATTGAAATTGATAAATATGATTTACTCGTATTTTTTAGTCCTTCCGGACTGAAATCGTTATTTGCTAACTTTCCCGATTATAAACAGGGCGATACTCTAATTGCTGGTTTTGGTCCGGCAACTTGTAAAGCTGTTAGGGAATCGGGCTTGAAATTAAGTATAGAAGCTCCTACTAAAACAGCACCCTCTATGACTATGGCTATAGAGCAATATATTGAGAAATTAATGAAGACAAAATAAGGGATCTTCATAACAAAGACCCTAAAAATGTATACCCTTAATAAAAAGGAACGTCTTAATAGTAAAATAAATATTCATCGCCTTTTTGAGCATGGATCATCGTTTTTTAGCTACCCTTTTAAAGTTTACTATAATTTTGAAGAAATTCAAGAGGTAAGTCCAAGAGCTTCTGTTCTTTTTAGTATTGGAAAAAAACAATTCAAGCTTGCGGTAGACAGAAACCGTATAAAAAGATTATGCCGAGAATCTTATCGTTTAAATAAATCTTTATTGCTTGATATTCTTGAAGAAAAACATATAAAAGCAGAGGTTGCTTTTGTTTATGTAGGAAAAACAATACCTGATTTTCAAGATTTAGAAGCTAAAATGCAAAAGGCACTCCGACAATTATCACTTATTAAGCATAAATAGGAAAGCTATCCTGTAGATTTTGTATATAATTGATTAAGAGTGACCTCTAACAACCATCAACATAATTTTTAAGTTCAGTTTAAAGAATTGATAAACTTGATAGAAAAAATTGCGACGCCAATGCATAGTCCATTTTGATGGTCGTGTAGCAAAAGCCTGTCCGGAATACGGAGTATTTTTTAATCGATCGTGTATATTAGTCATAATCTTATTTTTTATTCGGGAATTAAAGACCAACCAAATTTTCCTTTGGCTTTATAAAGAAACATATAATGCATAAAAAGTTTCATCCAATGTCCGGCTAATCCAACAACACCAACGGTTCTTGAGATGTCCCTTCCGTATTCCGGATATTTATTCCAGTCGGGAACAATTGGTGAAACAGTCATAGTAGCTGCCTGTCCGGTAAAAGGACCATATCCTGCAGAAACAATACAAGCAGCACCCATCTTAGCCATAGTAGCATGGTGAGGATGTCCGCCTTTTCCTGTTTTGATACGATAAACTACATTTTGAGCAACAATTTTTCCAATTACACCCGATGGCATACCTGTTCTTGGTGGTGTTGGAAATATAGGTGTTCCGTTTTTACTTTTCTGAGGTTTAGACATGCCATGAGGAGGAGCAAATGCAATCCCGCTAGCGTATAGATTGTCGTATGCCGGACTTTGGTAAATTAAAGGCCAATCCGATGCCAACCATTCTTCAAATGGTTTACCTGAATAATCAGCATCAACTTTCATCATTCCGTTAGCAGCAAAAACAGTATTTGTTATATCATCTCCGGCGTTATTAAATGCTTTCATATCCGCACCCTTAAATCCGGGAATTAACATTGCATAATCAAATTCTTGCTCTAAATATTCGCCTTCTAAATTCTCGTAAAATGCTTTTCCTTCTTCTACTTTATAAACTCCGGCACGCTTAATCCAGCGAATACCATATTCAGCTAAAATAGATTCTGTGAAAATTTTAGTAGGTGTAATATAGCCTCCACGCTTAATGTAAGCACCACCCATACCAAAATCGCCCAACTCATATTCATTACTAATCCATACGATATCAGCTAACTTATTTAGTTTGCGTTTATTTACTTCAAAAGCAATGTTTAAAGCATATTCAAAAGCAGCACCCTGACAAGTAGCAAGTCCATGACCTGTTCCTATAAGGAAAGTTTGGTGTTCTCCATTCTCCATCTTTTCTAGAGCCAACTGAAGATTTTTCCAAGCATGTTCAGCATGGTCGTAAGTACATACCGATTGGGTGAATTTATCAGGTCCTAAACCTTCTGTAGCTGCAAAATTTAGTTTTGGTCCGGTAGAATTTATCAAGAAATCGTAAGTAACATTTTCTTCAAGACCTTGTTTCCCTTCTTCGACATAGCGTATTTTTACATAAGGACTTTCGATTTCATTATCGCCTTCGGGATGAATAGAGATTCCCATAGCTTGTTTATAAACAATTCCTTTTTTATCATAAACAGGCTTTAGTTTGAATTTTACCTGATCAGGTTTCATTAAGCCTACGCCCACCCAAATATTTGATGGTACCCACTGATAGTGGCTGTTTGGACTCACCATGATTATATCGTGTTTTTTACCCAACAGTTTTTTTAAATACATAACAGCAGTATGACCGGAAACTCCGGCACCTAAAACTAAAACTTTCGCCATAATAAAATCAATTTAGTTTTTCGTTTTTTAGGTATTTGATTACCTATATATTGTTGCTCATTTTGAGCTATTTACAAAGCTACATATATTTTTCACTTTAGCAAATAATAAAAATAAAAAAGGCAAAATGAAATCTCTAAAAAGTATTTAAGAAAAATAGATACCTTTAAAGTCTGTTTAGATAATCAATATGGAAATAAAAAAAAATCTTGGACTTATATTTATTTTTACCTTGTTTCTTTCTTTAACGGGAAGTTTTAGTTCTTGCAAATCTTTACATTTGGATCATGCATCCCGTATGGAAAAAAAGGCTATTCGTTCGGCAGAACGTAGTAAACGAAAAGCCAATAGAAAATTTACCAAACAGTATGATAAAAAGTATAAACACCAAACTAAGATACAAAACGAACAACAGCGTAATATGATAAAACAAAGTCGGAAAAAACCTAAAAATATGGGGAAACGCAGGCGTAGCTTTTTCTTATTTCGCTGGTTGGGTATTTAGTTTAAATAAACTCAAGCTTTTTCCTGTTATTTTATTTAACTTTACACCTTAAAATTATAAAATGGACGATTTTATTTATACGCTTTTATTTGTTGGATGGATAGTTTATAGTATTTATTCTGCCGTGAAAAAAAATAAGGCTAAAGTAAATAGCTCTCAAAGCCCACCTTCTCCAACATCTGAGTCTTCAGATATTATTGATAATGTTCTAGAATCTATGTTTCATCAAGAAAAACCTTCAACGGCTTCTGTTGCTCCTCATCCTTATTCGGAGGGTGATTTTGAAGAAGAAATTCTTGATACTTATCAAAATCAGGAAGAAGTATCTGATTATGAGGAAACAGATTATTTAGATACTGTTCCTGAAGCAGATGTAGAAAGCAAAATTGACACTTATTCAGGAACCGATAATGTAGAACCCTCTATTATTTTTGAAGAAGAAAAGAATGAAATACAAAAATCGGCAATTGATGATAATGAGGAGGATAAAAACACTAACTCTTTAGACTTTGATTTACGCCAGGCTGTTATTGCGCAAGCAATTTTAGAAAGACCATATGAATAGTATAAGCGGTTTGCTTACGTTTAATTATGAATATTAAACCCTCTTATATTAAAGCTTAAATTTTAAGCTTTTGTTTTGTAACCGAAAGCACTATTTTCCGTCCTATAAATGAAAACCAGGCAAAATGGCTTTTAAAGATGATAGTTTTTACATAGAGGAGGTGCTTAAAGGCAACAGCAGTGCGTATGCTCCTCTTGTTGAAAAGCATAAAGGAATGGTTTATACCATTTGCTTTAGAATTGTCAGAAAAGCCGAAGAAGCCGAGGAGTTGGCACAAGATACTTTTTTAAAAGCCTTTGATAAATTAGATAAGTTTAGAGGAGATGCCAAATTTTCGACTTGGTTATACAGAATAGCTTATAATGCGGCAATTTCAATGACTCGCAAACGTAGGTTAGAAGTTCATGCACTTGATGATTTTGTTATTTCAAATTATTCGGAAGATGATATACGTGAGGATTTGGATGCTGTTGATGCTGAAGAGCAACAAAAAATGCTTCAAACAGCTTTGCGTACTTTATCCGACGATGATTATTTAATTATTAATCTCTTTTATTTAAAAGAATTATCGGTTAATGATATTAGTTCAATAACAGGATTGTCGGCAGCTAATGTGAAAGTAAAATTACATCGTATTAGAAAAAAACTGTATGTTAAGATGCAAGAAGACTTAGTGAAAAATGAAGAGATTGTAAACAATTTATAAATTTGTAATGATGCAAAGAGTTATTATCGAGATTTTATAATACAGCAAAGGAATTAATAACTACTTACATCTTATCGTTAAGGTAAAATTATCAAAAGATGAAAACGATAGAAAAAACAGAAGGATATCAGGAGGTTGATCAAGACACTTTTTTAAAGTCATTGTTTAATGAAAATTATCTATTGTCGCCTTCTTTGAATTTTACAGCCAATATTATGGCTAATGTTCAACAAAAAGAGAGCTTAGCATCAGAGTATAGCGTTAGTGCCGTAGGTAAAAAAATTACTTTCTTAATCTTTGGCTTAATTGCTCTTATTAATCTAACTGTGGTGTTTATCATTTGGCCTTATATTTCTGTTTGGCTACCTGAAGAGGGGATTATTCGCTATTTATTGGAGAATGTAAATACGATATTTTTAGATTATGTTATTCGTATTTTTACTCGTACTTTTTCTTTGTCCTTAATATTTATTATTGCATTAGCATCATTCTCATTATTTGGCATTGATGATATTTTAAGAAAACGTTTCCGTATTTTACAGAACAACGGTTTTATGTTTTAAAAATCATATTTTGTCTCGAAGGAAAATCTAAATTGCAATATGAAAGAAGGCGTTCCCTCGTATAATAAAATTTGGCAGGTTTCTTATCCTATAATTCTAAGCTTACTTGCACAAAATATTATAAATGTTATTGATACAGCCTTTTTAGGTCGAGTGGGAGAGGTTGAATTAGGGGCTTCGGCTATTGCCGGATTATTTTATATTGCGATTTTTATGTTGGGTTTTGGTTTTAGTAACGGAACTCAAATAATGATTGCTCGCCGAAATGGCGAAAAAAAATTCAAACAAATAGGGAGTATTTTTGATCAATCAGTTTACTTTTTTCTACTGTTAGCGCTGATTATTTTTACGTTTGTTTATTTCTTTGGCTCTCCTGTTTTAAAACAAATTGTTTCTTCCGATAATATTTTTCAAGCCTCAAAAGCCTATTTGAATATCCGTATTTGGGGTATATTCTTTGCTTTTGGAAACTTGGCTTTTAGAGCCTTATTTGTTGGTGTAACCAAAACAAAAGCTTTGGGATACAGTGCTGTAATTATGGCTGTTACAAATATTATTTTTGATTACCTATTTATTTTTGGTGAGTACGGATTCCCACAAATGGGTATCGCGGGAGCCGCTTTAGCAAGCATAATAGCAGAAGCTGTTTCTTTAGTATTTTTTGTTTTTTATGCCCGCATCACTCTTAACTTTAAAAAATGTCAGTTGTTTCGTTTTCCTAAAATCGACTTTATTATTATAAAAAGTACTTTGTCGATATCTACTTATATTATGGTGCAATATTTTTTATCTGTTGCTACTTGGTTTATGTTTTTTGTAATTATAGAACAAATGGGAGAACGATCATTAGCTGTTTCAAATATAGTACGAAGTATTTATATGATTTTGGTTATTCCTATTATGGGATTAAGTACGGCAACAACAAGCTTGGTAAGTAATGCTATTGGCGAAGGCTTTACCGATAGCGTAATGAGTATTATTAATAAAATAGTAAAAATAAGTCTCTTTAGTATTATTCCATTCATCTTACTTATTTGGTTGATTCCCGGATTATTAATTAAAATATATACCGACGATCCCGGCTTGATTGCCGATACGCTTACTTCGCTTTATGTTATTAGTGGTGCAATATTAATTTTTGCCGTTGCCTTTGTTGTTTTTAGTGGGGTAAGTGGAACGGCAAATACTAAAACAGCTCTTGGAATAGAGGTGGTTACATTAGTTTTTTATATTTCGTATTTGTATTGGATAGTAATTTTGCGTAATGTGGATGTCGCTATTGCGTGGACTTCAGAATATGTTTATATGTCGGGGCTTAGCCTGTTTAGCTATTGGTATTTGATAAAAGGAAATTGGCGACAAAAAAAGATATAATTAAAAATTTAACCAATAATATCGATAGCGTTCGGGTAATTTTATAACAATTTTTTCAGAAAAAAAAGCATATATCCCTGAACCGCTTCCACTCAGGGATACGTAGATTGCTCCCTTTTGATAAAGTTTTTCTTTTATTTCTGCTAAAAGAGGGAAATCGGTAAATATTATATTTTCAAAATCATTTTTTAAAAGCTGCTTCCAATTTTTAATAGGTTTTTTAAGAACGTCTTTGGGTAGATTGTAATGTGTCTTTACTGTAACTTTATCATAAGTATTTTTGGTAGAAATAGAAATATCGGGAATTATTAATAAGAGCTTTAAGGGATTTAAGTTTAGCTTAAAAGGTTTTAAAAGTTCGCCTCTTCCTTTTGCATATTGTGTTTTTTGTATTAAAAAAAACGGACAATCGCTGCCAATTTTTAAGGCTAATTTTATTAAAGCATTCCGGTTAATGTTGAGATGAAAAAGCCGATTGATAGCCAAAAGAGTATGAGCCGCATCAGAACTTCCGCCTCCTAAGCCTGCTCCACTTGGAATCTGTTTGTGCAAATGAATTTTTATACTTGGAAAAGTATAGTGTTTTCGTAGAATAAGTACTGATTTCCAAACTAAATTGTCTTCGATTGATATATCGAGCGGAAAGCCTGTAAGTTTTAATTCGTCCTTATTTTGATTGGGATTTTCGATAATCTCTAAAATATCATAAAGTTTTATGGGCGATAAAAGACTCTCGATATTATGATATCCGTCAATACGTTGATTTAAAATGGCTAAACCTAAATTTATTTTGGCATAAGGAAACCAAAGCATACTAATTGTGTTTTTCTTTAGAGGAATGGTGATGCTTCTTTTTTCGTTTACGTTTATTAATATGGTCAATACCCATTCTTCTTAAAGAAGAATAACGAGTTAAATCAAATTTTACATCGCGTAATAAACGCCAGTTCTTTTGCCATTGTTGCTCTTCCTTATAATTTATCAGCGTCTTTATAAAATACGACAATCCAACAATAAATCCGGCTATTGCCAGATAAACCATCTCGCGTATATCACTAGAACCGTAAGACTTTGAAATTAAAATAGGTTCAAAAAGTAAGGAATAAAATAGAAGATAAGTAAAAATAAGCAGTCCTAAATACATAGTAAAAGTGAATACATTATAAGTGTATCTTTTTAACGTATTTATATTACGTTGTTTTTTACGGGCTTTATAACGTGACTTCTTGCTGGAATGACTCGACATAAAAACTCTATTTATTTAAATCAAAAATACATAATTATTTAAGACAGATATAATAATTCTTATTGTAAATTGTCCGGATGCTATTTTGAGTCGCACCGCGAATAAAAGATAAACGGCATTATCTTGTCCATATCCACAATTCCATTATTTTTGTATTCATTATCGAAAATAATTAAAACACAATTGAATATGAAGAAAAATTTATTCGTGCTAATGACAGCTATTCTGATGTCTATTACCACAATTAATCAGTCAAATGCTTGTACCAACTATTTGATTACAAAAGGTGCTTCAACCGATGGCTCTACTATGATTTCTTATGCGGCCGATTCACATGTTTTATTCGGAGAATTATACCATTGGCCGGCTGCAACTTGGGCAGATGATGCCATGTTGGATGTTTATGAATGGGATACTGGAAAATATCTTGGGGCTATCAAGCAAGCTAAACAAACCTATAATGTAGTAGGAAATATGAATGAATACCAGGTTGCTATTGGTGAAACAACTTATGGCGGACGTAGTGAATTACACGATCCAAATGCTATTATGGATTATGGTAGTTTGATATATATTGCGTTGCAACGTTCAAAATCTGCTCGTGAAGCAATTAAAAATATTGCCGATTTAATGGATAAATACGGCTATTATAGTTCCGGCGAATCTTTTTCTATTTCGGATGCCAATGAAGTTTGGATTATGGAAATGATTAGCAAAGGAAGTGTTGAAACAGGTGCTGTTTGGGTAGCTCGTATGATTCCTGATGGTTATGTTAGTGGTCATGCTAATCATGCTCGTATTGGAACTTTTCCAAAAGCCGATGGAAAAACCAGTATTACATCTAAAAATTTAGATAAAATATTTGATACTAAAATTACAACTGTATATGCTTATGATGTGATTGATTTTGCTCGTAAAATGAAATGGTATAAAGGAAAAGATAAAAACTTTAGTTTTTCTGAAACTTATGCTCCTGTCGATTTTGGTGGTGCTCGTTTTTGCGAGATCCGTGTTTGGTCTATGTTCGATCAGCTTGTTGACAATATGGACGACTATTGGGAATATGCAAAAGGAAATATTGAACATGGCGATAAATTAGCCAATGGCGATAAAAATGTTGATGGATATGCAACTAACCGCATGCCTTTGTGGATAAAGCCAAATAAAAAAGTTAGTGTTCAAGATATGATGCATTTTATGCGTAATCACCTCGAAGGAACTGAATTAGATATGAGTAAAGATGTTGGAGCAGGACCTTTTAACGTTCCTTATCGTTGGCGTCCACTGACTTGGGAAGTAGAAGGAGAGTCTTATTGCAACGAACGCGCAACAGCTACTCAACAAACAGGATTCTCTTTTGTAGCTCAATCGCGCTCTTGGTTACCCAACGAGATAGGCGGTATATTTTGGTTTGGTGTTGATGACGCATCAAGTTCTGTATATATTCCAATGTATTCCAGCATAACAAAAGCCCCACATACTTTTGAAAGAGACAATGGTAAAATGATGGTTTGGAGTGATGACGCTGCTTTTTGGGTGTTTAATCAATTAAGTAATTTCGCTTATACTCGTTATAATACAATTCATCCTGAAATTGCAGAAAAGCAAAAAGCCTTTGAAGATGGATTTGTTGCTGCAACTAAAGAAGTGGATAAGGTTGCTCTTACTCTTTTAGAGAAAGATACAAAAACGGCAGTAGAATACCTTACCAATTATTCTTGTACCGAAGCCGATAAGGTAACTTATGCTTGGAAAGAGTTTTACCACTACTTATTTATGAAGTATATGGATGGTAATATTAAAACAGCTGATCCCGGAAAACAAAATCCTAAGTTAAAACAACCAGGTTATAGTAAAGAATTTTTAAAACAAATTGTTGACGAAACTGGTGATAAATTAAAAATGCCAAAAGAAAAAGGCGGTCACTAAAACTTAATTAAGTCAGGGTTTCACTCTAAATGAAACCCTGACTAATTTTACATTTGAAGTGATAGAAAAAAGAAAGCCCTTGAAAATTAATTCAAGGGCTTTTGTTGTTTTCTATTTAACCGTATATCTCACTTTTTTGATATAGGTCAATATTAGACCTAAAAAAAGCATTAAAATCAAAGGAGTAAAAACATTAAATATCTGAATAAGAATTTTATTCTTTTCCACTTTGTTTTTGTCGAGCAGGCGTAAAGTAATTTCTCGTGATCGGATATTTATAAGTCCATTATCCTGACAAAGGTAATTCATAGCATTTATTATAAAATCTTTGTTTCCATAGGTTCGTCTTGTAAACTGATCGAAACCCAAAGGCAAAGGATAATGCTGATTATAATGTATTTGATTTTTAATTATATCGCCATCGGCACTTACCAGCATGCTTGTTTTTTCACTCTCATTTTTTCTTGGTGGAAGGCTAAATTTATCTTTTAAAGCAGGAGTAATTCTATTAGCAAACAGGCTCTTAAACCGTCCGTCTAAAAGCACCACAACGTCTTGAGGAGGAGCTTGGTAATTAGCCGCATCGGGTTGCTCTTCCAATAAAGCCAAATCAATAACAGCAGGCGTTGCCACCAATCGCGAATAAAGTGAAGACTTTAATAAAATAGTTTTTTTAACATTATTCACAGCTACTGTATCTAAAGTAGAAGGAAATTCCGTCATTATACTATTCAAATTTCGTACAATAGGATGCTGCGATTGCGGCATTAAAACCGGAAAATATAACCAAGGAAGCAGCTCTTGTTGGGCTTGTTTACCAATCATTCCTGTTACAATGGGAATAGAACGGGAATTAAGATCGAGTAATAAATTACTGTTTAAACGCACTCCGTATTTAAATAATTGATCGTCTAAATTAAGCTCGTTTTTAAGAGCAACTGTTTGACTGCTATTTTTTAAACTATCCATATTTGCAATAACAGGATCAATCAGCCAAAAAACTTTTCCACCATGCATTATGTATTGATCAATAACATATTTGTCACTTTCGGAAAATGCTTTAGTGGGTTGTGCAATAATTAAAGCATCTATTATAGGTTTATCCAATACTTTTTGGGTAATGGTATCAACGGCAAACACACTACTCATTCTACCATCTATTCTCAAACTACCCAAGATATAAAATTCGTTTAAAGATTTAACTATATCTGCAACGTAAGCGCCTTTTAACTCGCCATGCCCATCTAAAAAAGCGACAGTAGGTTTTTTATTATCTTGTATTTTCAGCAAAGCCGATGCTAAGTTAAATTCAAGCGTTTCCACAGAATTATTTAGTATTCGTTCCGGAGACACTCCCATTTGTGTATTCAGTAATTCAATGGGAATCTCGTAACCCTTATACTCCAAAATAATCCCCGGGAAAATTAATATCTGACTATTGCCATCTTTTTTATTTACGTGTAAATTGGTTGGTTGCAGCCCTTTTTTAACAAGTTCCTGAATTAATGTTTCGCGTTTTTTGTTATCGGCTATGCCTGTAGGATTTATGAAAGTATATTCTATATAATGACTATGAGCCTTAAACTCTTCCAACATATCTTGGGTTTCGTTACGCAATCTTTTGAAACCTGCCGGAAAATCACCTTCTAAATACACTTTAAAATAAGCATAATCATCTAATTCTTTGAGCATTTGAATAGTGGCATCCGAAAGAGTATATCTTTTTTCCTGAGTAAGATCAAAGCGCAAATAAACTTGAGATACTATTAGGTTTATTAGAAAAATAGCCACTATTCCAATGAAAAGTCGGATTAAACTTTTTTTCTTGTTTTTCCTCGTTTGATATTTCTTTTTATCTACCATTTTCTTCGACTTAAAAGGGTGTGAGTAAATAAAAGAAACAAAGCTGTCAGGCTAATAAAATATATCAAATCGCGTAAGTCAATAACTCCACGGCGAATGGATGTATAATGCGCCTGTATTCCTAAGGATTGTACAAACAAATCAAAATTTCCGAATAAATCGAGAGAATAAATTATCTCAAATCCCAAATAAGCAAAAGCAGAAATGCTAATACCAATTATAAAAGCGATAATCTGGTTGTCGGTAATAGCCGATGAAAATAATCCAATGGCCACAAAAGCCGAAGCCAAAAATATTAAACCAATATACGACCCCCAAATAATTCCTAAGTCTAAGTTTCCATAGGGAAAACCAAGCCAATAAACACTCAAAACATAAATTAAACTGGGAATTATGGCTATAATAACTAAGCTTAATCCTGCTAAGTATTTTGCTCCTATTATTTGCAAATCGTTTAGCGGACGAGTAAAAAGCAATTCAATAGTTCCTGTTTTTTTCTCTTCTGAGAACATTCTCATGCTTATGGCAGGAATTAAAAATAGAAATACAAAAGGAGCTAACATAAAAAACGGATCGAGGTTAGCATAAGCAAAATCAAGGATATTGTATTCTGTAGGAAAAACCCATAAAAACAAACCCGTAATAAGTAAAAACACCAAGATTACAACATAACCAATTAGTGTATTTAAAAAAGCTGCTATTTCTTTTTTGTATAGTGCAAACATGAAAACTACAATCTTTTTGCGCTTTAAGTAAGTACTTCTATTCGTATTACATCATCAATTCCTAAGCCCAACAAACCACTTGCTTTTCCTTTGTTTATAGAAATTTCGAGATAGTTTTCCGAATCGAAAAGAGCTAATAATTCACCCTCACTAACATCCATATACGATTTGCTAATATTGGTGATTTCGTAGCTTCCGGCACGTAACAGAATCTTAAATTCCCTCCCTTTAACAACTTCTTTAAACGAATCTTCAGTAATATTGGTAATCACATTCTGATAACTATCTATATAAATAACTTTTCCTTTTATCAGATTAGTTTCTATAACGGGTTTAAACGATATTTTATTAGTTAAAAACTCTCTTTTTTCACCAAGAAGCATAATATCGTTACCTTCAATTAAATGCATAGCCGCCTGAACAAACACATCTTTAGTCGAAAATGAAAAACGGTTGGAAGTTTGTATAATATCAAGCTCAATGATTAGTTCCGGAGTTTCGTCAAACATTAAAGCAAAAACACCATTGTCGGCACCAATAAAATAATGCTTGTTATATTTAATTAAAACATGCGGCATTTCTATAGACGCTTCGGTATTTACACCTACAATGTGAATAGTCCCTTCAGGAAAATTTTTATAAGCACTTTTTAAAATAAAGGAAGCTTGATTCAAATCGAAAGGAGGTATCTGATGCGATATATCAATTAATGTAACCTCAGGAATACTGCGTAAGAAAGCCCCTTTAACAGAAGCCAAATAATGATCTTTAAGACCCCAGTCTGATGTTAGTGTAATAATTGACATTTGCTTAAATTTTATGTACGAAATTTTGTTTTCAAATGTACATTAATTTTATTATCCATAAAAATACTTAAACGCATAAAAAATTAAACTTTTAGTATGGTTGTTACTTAATTAAGTAATCTATTTACACACTCATAATACAATACATTTGTTGTTCTTGTATAAAAAAACAAGCCAAAAAATCTATTCTCATAAACTCTTTTTAATAAGCCAAGCTCGGTATAAAGAATATTTTACAAATTTTCTCCGGTAAATCATTATTTTTCAGAAATTTGCTATGGTTTTATAATAATTGGAATACCGTTAATGAGCTATTTAAGGTTTTCTCTTATTAGTCGTTTTTAATCGTTATAATATCTGTAAACAATTAATAATATTTCTATGGGAGAAAAAATACTTAGTGTTAAAGGTTACGATCCGCTATCAATCTTCGGTATTAACGAGAATAATTTAGAAGTTATTCGTAGTTTATTTCCACAACTAAAAATAATTGTTCGTGGTGAAATGATTAAAGTTATAGGTTCTGATAAATCAGTTAAAACTTTTGAAAATTATTTTGATCAGGTTTTATTACATTTTGAACAGTTTCAATCAATTTCCGAATCCGACCTTAAAATGCTTGCTGATAAAGATATTAAAGTAGGAGAAAAAGCACTTCCTAATGATGTTTTAGTGCATGGAAGAAATGGCGCTCAAATTAAAGCACGAACAGAAAATCAGAGAAAAATGGTAGATTCGGTTAATAATAACGATTTAACTTTTGCCATTGGTCCTGCCGGAACAGGAAAAACATATACCGCTGTTGCTCTTGCTGTTAGAGCATTAAAAAACAAAGAAGTTAAAAGAGTTATTTTAGCTCGTCCGGCAGTAGAAGCCGGCGAAAATTTGGGGTTTTTACCCGGCGATATGAAAGAAAAACTCGACCCTTATATGATGCCTCTTTATGATGCATTACGCGATATGTTACCCGCATCCAAGCTGGAAAAATATTTAGAGGATGGAACTATTGAAATTGCTCCTTTGGCATATATGCGTGGTCGAACACTGGATTATGTTTTTGCCATTCTTGATGAGGCACAAAATGCCACACAAAATCAACTAAAAATGTTCTTAACACGAATGGGGAAAACGGCAAAATTTAT
This sequence comes from Bacteroidales bacterium, assembly GCA_021157585.1. NCBI lineage: Bacteria > Pseudomonadati > Bacteroidota > Bacteroidia > Bacteroidales > Bacteroidales bacterium. Next base: position 29,672 of record JAGGWH010000105.1, read on the forward strand.
AGTCACTGGAGATATTACACAAATAGATCTGCCAAAAAAACACCATTCGGGTTTGGTTCAGGCAACTAAAATCTTAAAAAATATTCCAAACATTAAAATAGTGGTCTTAAACAATAGCGATATTGTACGTCATCCCTTGGTTGGAAAAATAATAGACGCCTATAAAACAGAAGAAACCCAAATGGGATTTCATGCTAAATTATAAAAAACAAAAAGTGATAATTCATTGATAATATATATCTTTACATTTTAAAAAAGCTCAAAATATATAAATAATTATAATGAGACGGGCATATATAAATTATCGTTTACTACAAAGGGTAATGGTTGTTTTTCACTTGCTATTTCTTCCGAATAATCGGAATCGCTTATCTGTCCAGAACATAAAATTATAAACAGATGAACACTATTGTTAAATCAGATTTTAATTTTCCGGAATTAACCAATGTATATAAAGGCAAAGTTCGCGATGTATACACTATTCGAGAAGAGTTATTAGTTATGTTGGTTAGCGATCGTATATCAGCCTTTGATGTAGTTTTACCCAAGGGAATACCGTATAAAGGGCAGGTTTTAAATCAGATAGCATCAAAATTTTTAGATGCTACTGTCGATATTGTTCCAAATTGGAAAATGGCCACCCCAGATCCTATGGTTACTGTGGGAATACAATGCGAACCCTTTCCAATAGAAATGATTATCAGAGCCTATTTAACCGGATCTTCGTGGCGTTCTTACAAAAATGGAGCTCGCGAAATTTGTGGTATTCCAATTCCCGACGGTATGCGCGAACATCAGCGTTTTCCAGCTCCAATTATTACTCCAACAACCAAGGCAGAACAGGGTGCTCATGATGAGGATATTTCAAAAACCCGCATCTTACGAGGTGGATTAGTATCGCCCGAAGATTATGCTTTACTTGAAAAATTTACCACAAAACTTTTTGAACGAGGTAGTCAAATGGCAGAAGAACGCGGACTTATTTTGGTTGATACTAAATACGAATTTGGGAAAAAGGACGGTAAAATTTACTTGATTGATGAAATCCACACTCCCGATTCTTCTCGATATTTCTATAAAAACGAATACGAAGAACGTTTTGCTAAAGGCAAAAATCAAAAACAACTTTCTAAAGAATTTGTGCGCGAATGGCTGATGGATAATGGATTCCAAGGTCGTGATGGTGATATAATGCCCGAAATGACAGATGAATTTATTACCTCTGTTTCCGAAAGATATATTGAACTATACGAACAAATTACCGGTGAAAAATTTGTAAAAGCAGATACTTCAGATATTTTAGCACGTGTAGAAAAAAACATTCTTTCTTATCTGAAGAAATAAAATACCAAAATATCAAGAAAAACGTTATAAAAGCTCAGATGAAATATCTTCGTCGGAGCTTTTATATTTATCTTATAATTAAAAGTCGAAAAATTGATTATTATTGTCGCTAAAATATACCCGGAATGAAATACACCACACTTATTATACTTTTTCTTTTTCAAACTTATTTTCTTTCAGCTCAAAATATTCCTCTTGGTCATTGGCGCGACGAACTACCTTACAGCCAGCTTACATCTATTACAGAATCAGAAGATTTTGTATACGCCGCTACACCCTACAGCATCCTCAGTTTCCATAAAAAAGAAGCGGTACTCGATCGTATTTCTAAAGTGAATGGCTTGAATGATTTCGGGATTAGTACCATTCGTTATAATCCGGAATACAAAACACTGTTTATTGCTTATACCAATGCTAATATTGATTTAATAAAAAACGGAGAAATTGTAAATCTATCTGATATAAAGCGAAAAACCATTTTAGGTAATAAAACCATTAATGATATTTTCTTTATTAATCAGTTTGCTTATTTATCTTGCGGATTTGGAATAGTGGTTGTTGATATTGAGCGCGAAGAAATAAAAGACACCTATTATGTTGGAGAAAATGGAGAAAATGTTGAGGTTTTTGATTTAGATGTTTTAGACGGAGAATTTTTTGCAGCAACGGAAAACGGTATTTACCGAGCAAATATCGATAATCCAAACTTAGCAAATTTCAATAATTGGATTAAGCTAACTCATTTGCCTTTTCAGGATGCTCCCTATAATCATATTGTGGCTTTTCAGGATGAGCTTGTTGTAAATAGGTTTACTAATAGCTCTAAAGATCAGATGTTTGCCATAACATCAAACTCGTGGAAGGAAATGATATCCCCTATTAACGATAAGGTTTTAAATCTTGATGTTAGTAATGATAAATTATTATGTTCACATAAATATTCTTTAGGGATTTTTAATTCCGATTTTTCATTTGATCGTAAAATATATACTTATGGCGAAGGCTTTGAAATAACTCTTCAGCCTAATGCTGTTCTTACTTCTTCTGACGGGAATTATTATATAGCCGATAGAGCTCAGGGCTTAGTTAGTTCTCCGGATTTACAGCATTTTCAGAGTCATATTTTAAATGGACCACGTACTACAAAAGTTTTTGATATGTCTGTTGTAGGATCAAAAGTTGTAGTTGCTGCCGGAGGCAGAACCGATTCTTATGGGAATGTGTATATGAAAGACGGCATTTTTACTTATACAGATGGCTTTTGGACTAATTATTACAAGGGCAATGTACCCGCTTTAGACACAGCTTACGACTTTGTTTGTGTTGATATAAATCCTAATAATCCCAACGAATATGCCGTTGGAACTTGGGGGAAAGGATTATACACTTTTGATGAAAACGGTTTTGTAGAAGCATATGGAAGACATAATAGCAGTTTAACTCCCAATTCTATCTACAGTCATATTATGCGTTTGGGTGGTGTTGCCTACGATTCTAAAAATAATTTATGGGTAGCTTCCGCTGAATCTAATGCTCTTTTGCATAAGCGTGAACCTTCAGGAGAGTGGACTCCCTTTGAATTTGGTGCTTGGAGTTCATACAACATAAAAGATATGTTGGCAGATAATAGAGATTATTTGTGGATGTCGGTACGTATAGGCGGAGTATATTCACTTTTAGTATTTGATGAAAGTCGGCCAACAGGTCAACAGCTTAAAGGCTTGAGTACGGCTGTTGGAAGTGGAAATATACCCGGAACTATGGTATTGTCTTTAGCTTGCGATTTAGATGGCGAAATGTGGATAGGAACGGATAAAGGTATAGGTGTTATTTATCAAGCAGAGAATATTTTTTATGGAGGAGATTATGATGCTCAAAAAATTATTGTAGAACGCGATGGTTACGCTCAATATTTGCTCGATAAAGAGAAAGTAAAAACCATAGCTGTTGATGGTGCTAACCGTAAATGGATAGGAACAGAAAGGGCAGGAGTATTTTTACTTTCTGCCGACGGTCAGGAAGAATTGCTTCATTTTACAACAGAAAATAGTCCGTTGTATTCTGATAATATCACACAAATTGGAATAAATGATGATGGCGAAGTATATATTGGAACCGATCAGGGTTTGATTGTTTATAAAGGAACGGCAACCAAAGGAGAAGAAGAAAATATTTTTGCAGATGTTTATGCTTATCCCAATCCCGTGCGACCAGATTATGTAGGTCCAATTGCCATTAAAGGTTTAAGTCGAGATGCTTTTATAAAAATTACAGACATCAGCGGACGCTTGGTAAATGAAATTAGATCTGATGGCGGTCAAGCTATTTGGAGTGGCAATAACCTACAAGGAGATCGTGTGCAAACAGGTATTTATTTAGTTTTTATTGCTAATACCGACGGCTCAGAAAGCATAGTAACAAAAATTATGTTTATACATTAAATTGTATAAAATCGAATATTATTCCTCAAATAAAAAGAAATATTATTTATATTCCTTTTAGCTCTTTAGCATTAAAAGTAAGCGGTAGTAAATCGGAAATACCATTAATTATTTGAACCTTCCCTCCGGGTTCAGATAAAATAACGCGCATCTTTAGTTTATAAAGATGTTCATATTCTGCCATTACTTGGCGACAAGAGCCACAAGGGGCAAGAGGTGCAGTAAATTTAATCTGATCTGAATCTACAGCAATTGCAATAGCCAACATAGGAGTATTGGGATAATTAGCAGAAGCATAGTACATAGCAACACGTTCGGCACATAAACCGGAAGGATAAGCTGCATTTTCCTGATTATTTCCCGTTACAATCTTACCATTTTCTAATAAAACAGCAGCACCAACACGAAATTGAGAATAAGGAGCATAAGCTGATTTACAGGCTATCTGAGCTTTATTAAGTAATTCTCTATCCGAAGTATTTAATTCATCGAAACTCTGATAATCTTCTATTTCAATAATATGTTTTATTTTTTTCATCAGTATCCTTTAAGTAAATGCAAGCAGATAAAAACTCTGTGTTTATACCGTTTGCGGGGCGCAAAGTTACAAAAAACCAAGTAATTCCCGAATAATTATTTATTACGGAATAATGTTTGCGTTCTATCAGGACCAACAGAAATTATAGAAACAGGAACTTCAGCTTGCTGTTCAATATAGGTGATATAATCCATAAGGCTTTGAGGTAAATCTTCAACTTTCTGAATTTTACTAATATTTGTTTTCCAACCTTTAAAAGATTTATATGCAGCTTGTAATTTAGAATCGTTTATTTCATAAGGGAAATAGTCTATTTTTTGCTCACCATAATTATATTCATCACAAATATTTATAGTCTCAAATTCATCCATTACATCGCCTTTGGTAATAATCAAATCACTAACTCCATTAAGCATAATGGCATATTTTAGTGCGGGTAAATCGAGCCATCCGCAACGTCGTGGACGACCGGTAGTTGCGCCAAATTCATGTCCTGCTTTTCGCAAGTCTTCTCCAATTTCATCAAATAATTCGGTTGGGAAAGGACCATTTCCTACACGAGTACAATAGGCTTTAAAAACTCCAAATACACGACCTATCTTTTGTGGTGCAACACCCAAACCGGAACATACGCTGCTAACAATAGTGTTTGATGAGGTTACAAAAGGATAACTTCCAAAATCAATATCTAACATTGTACCCTGAGCGCCTTCTGCTAAAACAGTTTCGCCTGCTTTTAATGCCGAGTTAATAAAGTGTTCACTATCTACGAGCGTTATTGATTTTAGAGTATCTAAAGCCTCCATCCAGCCTTTTTCATATTCTTTAAATGATTTTCCGTCAATTTGAAAATTATCTAAATCGAAATTGTAATTATTAACTATTTCAAAATGTTTTTCTCTTTTCTGATTATACCTCTCTTCAAAATTATCCAACAAAATATCTCCAACTCGTAAGCCTGTCCTACTAATTTTGTCGGTATAAGTCGGGCCTATTCCTTTTAATGTTGATCCAATTTTATTTCCTTCTTTGGATTCTTCGTAAACAGCATCGAGCAGGCGATGAGTTGGTAAAATTAGATGTGCTTTTTTAGAAATATACAAATTCAGTAAAGGGTTTATTCCACTAACTTTTAATTTTTCTATTTCTTGCTTAAAAACATACGAATCTATTATTACTCCATTTCCAATTAAATTTTTGGTTTTAGAGTGAAAAATTCCGGAAGGAATAGTGTGTAATACATGCTTTTGTCCGTTAAACTCAAGTGTATGACCGGCATTAGGTCCGCCCTGAAATCTGGCAATAATATCGTATTTAGGAGTGAAAACATCTACTATTTTACCTTTTCCTTCATCGCCCCATTGCAAACCTAAAAGAACATCAACCTTCATCTATTATTATTTTTTACCTAAAAAGGCGTTATTAAAAAAATTAAATAAAAGTCTGAAAAATACGACTTTTAAAAGCGAAACAAATATAAGGATAATATGTGGTACGAATTCAGCTTATTTTTTAGAAAAACAAACTCTCCGGCAAGGAGCAAATGGAATACTAATATGAAATCTTTTGATTTTTATTTTGTAAAAATCAAGCTTGTTAATTAAGGATGCTTAACTGTTGCAACTCTTGCAGCTGCGGCTTTTTTTGTATTACAGCTTCCGTAAAAAGTAAGGGAATGACTGCTGATGGTAACACCTAAAAGTTTTTCAACCGAGTCTTTAATTTCCTGTAGGCGTGGATCGCAAAATTCTAAAACAGAACCATCATCAAGACAAATAAAATGGTCATGTTGGCTAAATTTAAATGATTTCTCAAACTGTGCGCAATTATTTCCAAATTGATGTTTGGTAACTAAATTACACTCCAAAAGCAATTCCATGGTATTATATAGGGTAGCTCTACTCACTCTATACTTATTGTTTTTCATGGTTACATAAAGAGCCTCAATATCGAAATGACCATCAGTATTGTAAATTTCTTTTAAAATAGTATAACGCTCAGGTGTTTTTCGCTGTCCGTTTTTTTGTAAAAATTCTGTAAAAACTTTCTTAACAGCTTCGTAAGTTTCTTTTGTATTCGTGCTCTTCATTCGCTTTTTATTGTTGAATTAACGCCCCTTTGATAAGAATCATTATAACGCTACACATTCATCTTATTCAAATTAACAAATACTTTTGCGATTACTAGAATTTAATCGTGGGCATAAAGATATGAATTTTTTTTTATTTGGATTAATTACAAATAACTAATTTCTGATCAACAAATAATGCGATATAAATCAACTATTTTGCTCACAAAAGTGACATTAAAAAATAAATACAGTTAGTTCCAATTGCGCTTGTAGTTTTTTTTAATTTTGAACTATGAATCTTTATAAGCTTCCTCGTTCTACTAAATTATTCTCCCGTAAAAAACATATGCAAAAACATAAATTGCCAAAAAGGAAACAAATAACTATTCGCGACATAATAAATAATTACCGTTTATATCGTGCCGATTTACGCAAATACAAAGCACAAAAGAAATATCAAAAAGCGATACAAAAAAAACAATTACAAGAAGAAAGAAAAAACAAAACCGACAATCCATTTTATCAACTACTTTTTTCAAAAGAACACAGTAGAAAGATAGTAATGGACGCGGAAGGAAATATTTTATATCGCCCTAACAATCTAAATTCTTTCTTACATATATTAAATTCCACTCTCAGTTTTTTAGTCGCATATATTTTAATTTATATGCTTTATCAGTTTGCGGTGATGTTTACGGCATCATTTCAAGAAATTTACGGTACACTTTATTACTATAAGCTGGATTTTAATGCCCACTCCAGTAATTGGACTAGATTAAATATTATTGCTGTTACCTTGTCCGGTCCTTTAATTTCTTTAATTGTTGGCTTATACTCCTACAACTATCTGTTTTTCAAAGCTCGTAATTATTATTCACTACGTTTATTTTTTTATTGGACAGGATTACTGGGAATAGCTTATTTCTTTGCCGCTTTCATTTCGGGAGTAATTACAAATAAAGGCTTTGGCTTTGTGCCCTTATGGTTGTTTTGGAACGATTTTACAAAATTCTTTTTCGCGCTTATTTCTTTAGTAAGTTTAATACTTATTGGTTACTATTCTGCAAGCAGGCTGCAAGCCACTTCAAACAATAGTTTTAGAATACAAAAAGAAAATCGAGCTTTATTTTTTCTACATCAAACACTACTCCCCTATATTTTAGGTTCTTCAATAATATTTTTAATAAAAATACCAAATAATCAGGCGTATGAAACTTTAGTTTTAGTTTTTGGGATTTTATTAAGCGGCTCTGTATTATTTAACTTAAAAGCCCCCGATTATCCATTTTTTAAAACAAATAAAAGAGCACTCTTAAACTTTCCTTTATTATTGTTTGCCTTTGTAATACTTTATAGTTGGCGTACTTTTTTAGCAGATGGTCTTTACGTTGTCATTAAGTTCTTAATTGAAATTACTCCCTTATAAATTATCAAAATATGAAAAAAGTATATACGCTTTCCACCTGCGATACCAGCAAAAAAATACTAAAGCTATGCAATATCACTAATCTGTATTTTGAAATCAAAGATATCAAGACCTCTTCTATTACTCAAACAGAACTCGAAGAAATGCGTTCTTTTGCCGGATCTTACGAAGCACTATTTAGTCGCCGTTCTCGAAAATACAAGAGTATGGGTTTAAAAGATGTAGTACTAAAAGAAGACGATTATAAACGGCTTATTTTACAAGAATACACATTCTTAAAACGACCTGTAATTATTGATAATGATAAAATTTTTATCGGTAACAGCAAAGCGAATATAGAGAGATTATTAAAACATATGACTGATAATTAGCGGTTTAACACCTCATCATATCTACCTGAATTTACTTCTTCTTCTAATGTTTTATACCAGTCTTTTCCGTATTTGCGGATAAGTGGCTCTTTTAAAAATTCGTAAACAGCTATTTTTTCCTTTTTTCCTTTTATACGAGCTAAATCGCAAATATCCCAATGGTGATAATTTACCGCTTCAAAATCTTTATATTCAGTAATTCTGATAGGATATAAAGAGCAGGAAATAGGTTTTATATTTGGTATTGCTTTATCTCGATAAGCTTTTTCTATAGCACAAAGCGCAATATTATTCTCAAAATAAACAAAAGCACATTCCCTATCATTTACCAAAGGCGTTACTAATTCTCCATCTTCATCATAATCGTAAACGCCATTTTTCTTTATTACTTCCCTCCCCTTATCTGTCATATAAGGTAGGATTCTATCTATATAATCTTCGAGCTGACTAATCTCATCAACATCTAATGGAGCTCCTGCATCTCCTTCAACACAGCAGTCACCATGACATTTTGATAAATCACAGCTAAATTGCTTTTTAATTACTTCTTCTGAAATGATTGTATTCCCTATTGAAATCATGCGGCAAAAGTAGTTTTTTTTGAGAAGAGAAAATTATAATAATAGGAATTGATTTTTAAAGATTAACAGTTATTTCTTTTTAGACTACAACAAAACACAAAGAATAGAATACATCAATTAATTTGTACATTTGCGCAAAATAGCAAAAAAATGAACAAAAAACCCACTCTACTTATTTTGGCCGCCGGTATTGGTAGTCGTTATGGCGGATTAAAACAACTCGACAAAGTCGGGCCAAATGAAGAAACCATTATAGATTATTCTATTTATGATGCTATTCAAGCTGGTTTTGGAAAAGTTGTTTTTGTTATTCGCGAAAATATTGAAGCCGATTTCCGTGCCTTTTTCGACGAAAAACTTAAAGGGAGAATAGAAGTGGAATATGTTTTTCAAGAAATCCATAAAATACCTGCTGGTTTGAGTTTTAACATAGAAAGAGTAAAACCTTGGGGTACGGGACACGCTGTTTTAATGGCAAAAGATGCAATTAAAGAAAATTTTGCCGTTATCAATGCCGATGATTTCTACGGCAGAGAAGCCTACCAAACCTTAGCAGATTATTTTAAAACAGAAGACAGAAGCGATACCGATTATTGTATGGTTGGTTATGAGTTAAAAAATACTCTTTCTGAAAACGGATATGTGTCTCGTGGGCAATGCAAATCTGACAAAAATAATTTTCTGCTTGACGTAATAGAACGAACTCATATTGAACGTAAAGATGATACTATTGTTTTTCAAGACGAGAATGGAAATCACATTAAACTTAAAGAAGATACTTTAGTTTCAATGAATTTTTGGGGATTTACTCCTTCGTATTTTGAATTCTTAAATGAGAAATTTAGTCGTTTTATTCCCGAAAATGCAAATAATTTAAAAGCCGAATTTTATATCCCATCCGTAGTAAACGATCTTATTGAAGAGAAGCGTGCACGCGTTAAAGTTTTACATTCAAAAGCTAGTTGGTTTGGTGTAACTTATAAAGAGGACAAGGATAGTGTTATGAAAAATATCCAACAGCTAATCAGTTCTGGAAAATACCCTGTAAAACTTTGGTATTAAAAGCTTTTAGGCTTTTCTTTCCTTATCATTGTATAATATTTCTCACCTTAAAAACTACTGAGAAAAGCAGTTTTTAACTCTTATATTTTTCATTTTCTATAATCGATTATTCGCTTATTTATTGTAAGTTTGTCAGCCTTGTTGAAAAGACAATTTTTAATCTACTCAAATACAATAAAATATGAAAGTTTATCAAACAAATGAAATCAAAAATATTGCTCTCATTGGAGGGGCCAAAAGCGGTAAGACCTCTTTAGCCGAAGCAATGCTTTTTGAAGGTAAAGTGATAAACAGAAAAGGTAATGTTGATGATAAAAATACTGTTTCTGATTATCGTGAAATCGAATTAGCAAAACAAAATTCTGTTCACACTACTTTAATGTATACCGAATATGATGGTACTAAAATAAATATTTTAGACACTCCCGGTTTTAATGATTATGTAGGTGAACAAATTTCTGCTTTATCAGTGGTTGAAACCGCGGTTTTAGTTAATAATGCAACTGTAGGCGTTGATGCTACAACAGAAAACGCATGGCGTCAAGCAGAAAAAACAAATACTCCTGTTTTATTTGTCGTCAATCAACTCGACCAAGAAAAGGCCAATTTCGATCAGGTAGTTACTCAATTAAAAGACTATTTTGGCGATAAAGTATCTATTGCTCAATATCCTGTAAATACCGGAGAAGGTTTTAGCAGTATCATCGACTTAATGCTGATGAAAATGCTTAAATTCTCAAAAGATGGTGGCGCACCGGAAATTTTAGATATCCCAGCCGATGAATTGGAAAAAGCCGAAGAGTTACACCTGTCATTAATAGAAAATGCTGCTGAAGGTTCGGAAGAATTAATGGAAAAATATTTTGAGTCCGACACTCTAAGTATTGAAGAAATGCGCGAAGGAATTCGTTTAGGTATGCGTACACGCGCTATCTTCCCTCTCTTTGCTATTTCTGCAAAAGAAAATACTGGTGTTACTCGTTTATTGGAATTTATTAAATTTAGTTGTCCCACACCAAATGGTGTTGCCGGCGAACGCAAATCATCCAGCGGAAAAATATTTAATGCAAATCCCGACGATCCTACCAATTTATTTGTATTTAAAACATCTATAGAGCCTCACTTAGGCGAAGTTTCCTACTTTAAAGTATATGGTGGAGCTGTTGAAGAGGGCATGGATTTAATAAATACGCGTTCGGAAAATAAAGAACGTTTATCGCAATTATTTATTATTGTCGGTAAAAACAGAGAAAAAGTATCTAAGGTTTGTTCCGGAGATATTGCTGCTACAATTAAATTAAAAGATACTCGTACTAACGATACTTTGGCTAATCCAAAAGCTTCAGAAGAGGCATTATCGCCTATCGATTTTCCTGAACCAACCATTCAAATGGCTGTTAAAGCAATAAGCTCTTCCGATGACGAAAAAATGGGTAGTATTCTTAACGAAATGCATAAAACAGATCCTACTTTGCATGCCGGATTATCAAGGGAATTACGCCAAATGATTATCCAAGCGCAAGGAGAATTGCATTTAAATACCGTAAAATGGTATTTCGATAATATCCATAATATCGATATTGAATTCTTTGCTCCAAAAATTCCTTATCGCGAAACAATTACTAAATCTGCTCGTGCCGATTACCGACATAAAAAACAATCAGGAGGTTCAGGTCAGTTTGGTGAAGTACATATGCACATTCAGCCTTATGTAGAGGGAATGTCTGATCCAACAGATTTTCCTATTAGGAATAAAGAAGAGCATGATCTTCCTTGGGGTGGTAAATTATTATTCCATAACTGTGTTGTCGGGGGGTCTATTGATGCTAGATTTATGCCTGCTATCTTAAAAGGAATTATGGAACGTATGGAACGTGGTCCTTTAACAGGCTCTTACGCTCGTGATATAGCTGTTTACATTTATGATGGTAAAATGCATCCTGTTGATTCAAACGAAATCTCTTTTAAACTGGCCGGGCGTTTTGCTTTTATTACAGCATTTAAAAATGCTAAACCTAAGATTATGGAACCTGTTTATGATGTTGCAACACGTCTCCCTGAAGAAATGATGGGTGCTGCAATGACTGATTTACAAAGTCGTCGTGCCATTATTATGGGAATGGAAGCCGATGGTAAATATCAGGTAATACGTGCTAAAGTACCTTTGGCCGAAATGCATAAATATGGTACAACTTTAAGCTCTATTTCTTCGGGTAGAGGTACTTATTCGATGAAATTCGATGCTTATAACCAAGTGCCTTCCGATGTTCAAGACAAGCTGCTTAAAGCTTACGAAGAAGAGCAAGAAGAAGAATAAACACTTTTTCTTTTCAATAATAAAACCCCGATTGTACTTTTCAGTTGGGGTTTTTGTATAATTTATTGACTTGTTAGGGCTATTTTATGCACTTTTGTACAACCAAATTTTTAACACAAAAAATTAAAATAATATGATAAATATTAGACTCTCTGTTGATGCCGCAAAATCATTTGTTTCTTCAGCACAGATTAATGCTTTTCAAGGCAAGGTAAGTGATGCTCAGAAGGCACTTATTGAAAAAACAGCTGCAGGAAATGAATTCCTAGGCTGGGTGGATTTGCCCTCTTCTATTGAAGATTCTTTCCTAGATGATATTATAGCTCAAGCTAAAACAATTGCTCAAAAAGCCGAAGTGTATGTTATAATCGGGATTGGAGGATCTTATTTGGGTGCTCGTGCCGTTATAGAAGCGCTACAACATCATTTTAGCTTGATGATGCCCGGAAAATATCCGCAAATAATTTATGCTGGTCAGAATATTAGTGAAGACTATCTATCTGATTTAATGGAGATACTTGATAAAAAAGATTATGCAGTAAGTGTTATTTCAAAATCAGGAACAACAACTGAGCCGGCACTTGCTTTTCGTCTGATCAAAAATCATTTGGAAAAAAAATATGGGAAAGCCGAAGCGGCAAATCGTATAATTGCCATTACAGATAAAAAACGAGGTGCTCTTAAAATATTAGCCGATAAAGAGGGCTATAAAACCTATGTCGTTCCGGATAATGTTGGAGGAAGATATTCCGTTTTAACGCCGGTTGGACTTTTACCTATTGCGGTAGCAGGCTACGATATTAAAAAGCTCGTTGCTGGAGCCAGAGAAATGGAGGCTTTTCTGAAATCCAATACGGAAATAGAAACTAATTCCGCAATGCTTTATGCCGCTACTCGTAATGCATTATATAAAGAGGGGAAAACCATCGAAATAATGGTGAATTACGAACCCCGTTTATATTTTTTAAGTGAATGGTGGAAACAGCTTTATGGTGAAAGCGAAGGCAAAGAAGGAAAAGGGATTTTTCCCGCAGCAGTGAGCAATACAACAGATCTTCACTCTATGGGACAATATATTCAAGATGGTAAACGTAGCTTATTTGAAACCGTTTTGTCAATCGAAAATAGTCGTAAAACATTAGCCATTCCTAACGATAAAGAAAACCTTGACGGTTTGAATTATCTCTGTAATAAAAGCATAACAGAAGTAAACCAAGGTGCAGAAGAAGCAACACGACAAGCTCATACAGATGGCGATGTGCCAAATCTTCGGATTTCGATTCCGGAAATCAATGAAGAAAACCTTGGACAGCTACTTTACTTTTATGAATTTGCTTGTGGTTTAAGTGGATATACTCTTGGCATTAATCCATTCGATCAACCTGGAGTTGAAGCTTATAAAAGAAATATGTTTACTATTTTAGGAAAGTCGGGTTATTAGATTACGGATACCCTTATTTTTGTAATTTACTTATATTAAGTAATTTGAATGTGATTTTAAGCCTGTATAAAGGCTTAAAATCACATTTTTTTTGGATAGAGTTTTCCAAGTTATGCTGTTAGTAAGTATCGCTATACCGAATTCTCAAAATTTGATTTTTAGCTAAGTTTGTTTCTGTTGAGGTAAAATTTGGCAAAATGCTAAATTTCAAACTAAAATTATACAAATGAAACGACTAGTATTGCTATCAATTTTAAATCTCTTTTTATTATCGAATAATAATGCACAAGAAGTTATAACAACAGCCGGAGATTATTATTTAGCTCCCTCAGGCTCTTTAAGCTGGACATTTGGTGAAACGATAACAGAGACTTTTTCGACTGGAATAAACGCCTTGACCCAAGGGTTTAATCAATCACAGTTATCGGCAACAGCTACTTACCAACTCCCCACTTTAGATTTTAATATTAAAGCATATCCAAATCCAACATCCAATTTTATAATATTAGAAACGGATAAAATTCGCAAACTGGAATATCAAGTTTTCAATCAACAAGGCAAACTTATAATCCAATCTGAACTGTCTGATTTTCAAACAAAAATAGATTTTCAAGAGCTTATTCCCGCCATATATATCATTAAAATATTTGAAAATAATATTCCTCTTAAACAATTTAAAATTGTTAAACAATAAACTTACAAAACTGAAAATATTCACTAAGCGAGACACCAAAATCAGCTGCGACTTTAACTTATCGAATTAAATAACAATACATATGAAAAAAATTACTCTACTATTTTTCGCTCTTTTATTACAATTTCAACTCTTTGCACAAAACAGTCCTGGATTTAAATACCAAGCCCTTGTTCGCGATGACAATGGGGTAGTTCTAACAAAGCAAGCGGTAAGTCTCCAGATTAGTTTAATGCAGGGCATTCCTAATGGATCTGCTATTTATTCTGAAACCTTTTTGACTGAGACAAATGACTTTGGTCTTATCAATCTGACCATTGGACAAGGCGAAACCGCTGATGATTTTATGGCTATCGACTGGGCTAATGGTCCGTATTTTATTGAAATTGCAATGGATATTCATGGAGGTGTCGACTATCAGCTTTTTGGGATAAGCGAACTAATGTCTGTTCCTTATGCGCTTCATGCTAAAACGGCAGAATCTGTTGAAAACTTAACTATCACCGAATCAGATCCTGTTTTCTCTGCTTCCGTTTCATCCCATATTACAGCTAATGATACAACAAACTGGAATGCTGCTTTTGCTTGGGGAAACCATCAAAGTATGGGATACGTGACTTTAGATGGAGTTGAGACACTTACAAATAAAACATTAACAACACCTATTATTTTTGAGCCTATCGGTATAGAAAAAGCTGATGTTGGCTTGGGAAATGTTGATAATACAGCAGATAGCTTAAAACCCATAAGCAAAGACACCCAAGCAGCTTTAGATTTAAAAGAGGATTTAATAAACAAAAGTACAGACGAACTCCTTTCAGAGAACTCGGATACTTTATACCCTTCTCAAAAAGCAATAAAAACTTATGTTGATACAAAAAGCAATGCTGTTGAAACAGCATTAGATGAGGAGATTGCTCGTGCTACCGCTGCGGAAACAGTAAATGCTACGGCCATTTCCGATGAAGAGAGCAGAGCTTTAGCTGCAGAGGAAATCATTACAACCGCCCTTACGGATGAAGTTGCTCGTGCAATAGGAGCTGATACAACACATACAAATGCAATTACAGCAAATGCAATAGCTATTGATGAGGAAGTTTCCCGAGCTATTGGTGCGGATACTACTAATACGAATGCCATTTCAAGCGAAGAAGCAAGAGCTTTAGCTGTCGAATCTAATCTTGCAGCCGATATTGCAACTACAAATACAGCTCTTGCAGATGAAACTTCTCGTGCTATCGCTGCGGAAGCAGCAAATACTACTGCCATTTCCGATGAAGAGAGCAGAGCTTTAGCTGCAGAGGAAATCATTACAGCCGCCCTTACGGATGAAGTTGCTCGCGCAATAGGAGCTGATACAACACATACAAATGCAATTACAGCAAATGCAATAGCTATTGATGAGGAAGTTTCCCGAGCTATTGGTGCGGATACTACTAATACGAATGCCATTTCA
>JAGGWH010000106.1 GCA_021157585.1 Bacteroidales bacterium
AACAAATTTATCATCAATTTTTCCTTTTGACAGAAGCCAATCTTCATATTTGTAAAATCCCTGTAATTATTAAAACCACATATCCTTTGAAATAGTCAACTCCGTTACTTTTGGTGTCGCCTGCCTGACGTGCCTTGGCAGACAGGTTTAACAATGCAAATAAAAACTGTTGATGATAGTGCTGCGGAGTTTTTATATGATTAGATGTTGTACTTTTGTGCTTTATTATTTCTTTATAATTCATTTCAAATTTTGTTAGCATATTTTCAGTGTTGGCAAAGACATACTTATTGCCAAGTCTTAGCTTGTACAGTCGGCTTTGTGCGAATTGCAAATATGTATGGCTTTATGAGTTGACTTATTCATTTTCTACTAATTCGATATAATCATCTGAACTCAAAACAGTATCATAAAGACCAACTTCCTCACCTTGATGTTTATTTATTCCTATATATTCCAAACTTGCATCTTCATATCGTTTGAATTTATAAACAGCATCATTCATTAAAGAATTATTAAAAACACCCAAACTAACCAACAATTCAAAATCTTTAACATCTAATCCTGTTACTTTCTTAAACAAGCCGGGTTCAAGTTGAGTAATTACATCTTTCAAGCTTCTTTCCCTATAATCTGTTAAATACATAAATACCGGTATTCTTGTAGCAAACTTGATAAGTTTATCCTGTATCTTCTTTCGTAAACTTTTATACTCTTTTTCTTCGTCTGTTAGCTGTTTCTTTTCTTTTTTAGAGAGCTTTTCATCATTAGCTTCTTTCTTTGTTTTTTTAACAGATTCCGATTTATTAATGATTGTTTCAATATCTTGGTTCAGATTTCTAAAACCCTCAATACTCATTAAAGCATTTAATGCTTCTTCATTATTCATTAAACGAGCAAGCGTAGCATTATCAACATTTACAAGTAGTGCACTTTCCCAACGTCTTGCAAGTAAGGTTGCTGTTGTTCCACTCATTGCAATATCTAAAACACCTGCTGCATCAACTTGACGCATTGAACTACCATCGTAAGCAAGAACCGGTAAAAAATGAATAAACTCAGCTACATTTTTTTCCGGGTTAGATTCATTGACATTTAAACGACAAGCATAATCAGCTACTTGACTTAATGCTCTGTTAGGTGCAAAATCAAATACATAACATTCTTCTTTTATTATTTCTGATGTACCGTCGGGATTGCTTATTGTCCAAGGCGATTGAACTCTAAAAGCCGCTTGAAAGTATGTTTCAGGACTTGAAGAGTTACGAAGCATAAAAATACCGGTCCACGGTTTTACGGTAACACCTGTTGTTAATTTACCACAAGAGAGGGTAATAGTTTTTGTTTCCAAAGGATTATCCATTGCTTTATAAACCGGTGGTAATGCTTCAACTCCTATGCCTGCCTTCGTACCTGCTGCAACAATAATTTCATAGTCATGCCAAAAGGTATTTTGTCGTTGTTGCATTAGGTTTCGCATAGCATAAGCCGAAGCAACACTTGGCAAAAACCAAAATGTATGAGTTAGAATATTTTTTAAACGAGCATCAGAAAAAGGCATTGGTGGCTTTTTAGCTCCCATTTTTAAATTATCAATGGTTGTTTCTTGATAACTACCGCGAATTAAGTCTAACCACTTTTGGACATCACTTTCTAATTTAAATTTTGCATTATTTCCATCTCCTTCGGCTGCAAAGAAAACATTCAGGTCAAATTCATTAAATTCACCTCCGAGTGCAATTTCTCTAATCGCATCCGGCATTTGATAAGTTAGCATTACCATTCTTGGTAAAGAAGCATAAGGATTATTCTCTCCTTTCCATTCTTCTTTTTCTCTTTGTTCATCAGAATATGTCCAGTTGAATATTTGCTCTTCTATAAATTCACCCGAAGTTATGGCTCTAAATGGAGTACCTGAAAGATATAAAAAGGCATCTGTGGTAATTGGTAAAATATCCTCATCAAACTCTTTAACATCTCCCGTTTCTAAAATATTTTCTTTTTCTTCGCTTTCAAAAAGGTCTTTGGCATTCTCTCGCCATGCTCCGTAATGATATTCATCAAAAATTACACAATCCCAATTTATTGCATGAACCCACTCATTTTTTGTTTTTATTCCGCCTGTTGAACTGTTTCTTCCAAGAAAATCCTGAAACGAACCAAAACAAACAAAAGGCCTTGTTTTATCTGCTTCTTCGTATGACAAACTGTTACGCGAAATAAATTGCCAATCTTCAAAATCAATATGTGTCATTAAATCTTCTTCCCAAGCACTTTGAACAGCAGGTTTAAAAGTTAGTACAAGTATCTTTTTCCAACCTTGTTTTTTTGCTAATTGGTACGAAGCAAATGTTTTACCAAAACGCATTTTAGCATTCCACAGAAAACGTGGAGTTTTATTTTTATTTTCAGGTTCTTTATTAAAACTCTCAAAATATTGAATGGTTTTATTTACTGCTTCCTCTTGTTCAGGTCGCATCTTGAAATTAAGACTACGATTTTCTTCGTTAAGTTCATTATTTTGAACTGCTATTATTGCAGCTTTAACATCTCTAACTTTACATTTAAACCATTCACCATCAGTATTTATTATGCCTTTTTTGCGTAAATATTTATGTATATCGTGGTCGGTAAATGAAGTACCGTCATTTCGTATTGCCGGTTCAATAAGAACAATTTCATATCTTGAATGAGTTGCCCCAATTTGTTCTTCAATCCGCTCCTGAGCAGAACGAGTTGTATACCCAATTTTTAGTTGACCATCACGGGAAGTATCGTTTGGTAAAGTATAAGCATAAATGGTTGGTTTTGCTTCCGGTCGCTTTGGAAAGAAGTTGTTTTTACTCATTTTTTTCCTTTTTTGTATCTGTGTTAATAACGATATTCCAATAACCACCGAGCTTAGCGCCCTTTCGTTCAATAATTTTCATATCTTTTAGTTTTTTTATGTAATTTTCAATCGTTCTTGACGATTTATTTAATATCTCCGCCATTTTAACCGCCGTAATATCAGGTTTCTGTTCAATAAGTTTTAGCACTTCTATAAGCATGGGTGACAGATTTTCCCGAAATCCTTCCGAATTCTTTCCGAAATCTTTCCGAAATTCTTCCGAATTCTCATTATAAAGAGGCGTGTTAAAATAAAAAACCATTCTGATGAAATTATCCAAAAATATAAAAGAGTCCCGCGTGTATGATTGCAGGATACGGGGAACACCTGAACCGAGATGCTCTACTAACTCCAGATCTCTGAAAATACGCATTAACTCCTTATTGCGAGGGATAGAAACGCCTTTAAAGAAATCGTTTTGTGTCATCCCTTCGGGCAGAGAACCGTAGGAGGTTATTTCAAGCCTGTCTGAGAATATTTCAAATTTCGGGGGCACTTCTGTGGAGTAATCATTATGAACAATGGCATTTACCACAGCTTCGCGAATGGCTACACTATCCCACATGCGCCGTTCTATTCTCTGTTTAGGTGTTATTTTTGCCGATGTTTTATTCTCCACCTCCAACTTATCCAAAATGCTTTTTGTTGCTTTTACCAATGAGCAGTAGCCGTATTCGTTATTTTCAATTAAATCAACCCGATCGGTACCTGCATATTTTGCCAATTTTATCGACATGCCGTTTCTATCGGACAACAAGTAAGCAACATAATTATATTTGTTGTTTTCGGCAAGAAGCTCCAGGTTTTGTGCAAAATTTTCATTTAGCGTAAGTCCTTGTGCTTCGTAGTAAATTTTTAATTGTTCAAAGCTTAAATCCTGCTTGCGTGAGATAATATTACCTATGGAGTTTCGTGTGCGTTTGGAAAAATATTCTTCAATTATTTTCACGGGCATGGGCTCGGCGGCAGAGCCCACACGGATAAAGCAGCCCTTTTCGCTCATACATTTTTTGGCAATATAATAGGGCTTTTCCGAACCGCTTGCCACAATGATTTTTATTATCTCTTTACCTTGAGCGGTTTCTTCCACCACATCAAAAAGCCCCATACACGAAGGTTTGATATTGTTTTTTAAGCGGTCTTTTATTTTTAGCTGAACTGAATCGCTATCCGTTAAATCGTAAACAGCACCCGAATTATCAATACCGATATAGATATGTCCTCCCTCTCGTGAATTGAGAAAGGCAACTACCTCTTTTTCCAAATCGGCGGTTAATTCTCTTTTATATTCGATGCGATTGTTCTCTGACATAATGTTAATCCATTGGTCTTATTAATGTATTGATAAATTCCTGTTCTTCTTTTATTATTCCGTATTTCTGGTATAGTTTACCATCAGTCCACTCTTCATTAAAATTTTGAATAGGAACAAATTCAAATATACCTCTTGAAATATTTTGTGTATTCTTTATTAACGACATAAGAAATCTAAAAAAATAAGTAGTCATATACTTTGCAAGGTTATATGCTTGTTTTTCTGTTTCTAATATACTAACTACTAAATATGTTTCAGTACAAGCAGATGGTGGTAAAGCTACTATTGGGCTACTTATAATTTTATGAGGATACTCATCTCCCCCTGGGCTTGCTTTTGATACAATTACTTTAATCTTATCAACCCAATCTTGATTTTTTATTAAATCTGTTTTCGATACATATCCAATATCACCAACTCTATAAAGTTTAATATCTTTTCCAGGTTTTAGAGTTTTAGAAAATCCTTTATAATTAGACGGTAATCCAAATGGCTTTCTTGCACTCACACGTTCTCCAAAAGTTTTTTCATTAAACTTTTTAACTTTTTTCAATATGCTAATTGCTTGATTATAACGAATAAAAACATTTACACCTCTCTCCAATAGAGGTCTTGTTGTTTCATTAACTACTTCACCATCTTTATAATTCAAAACTTTGCAATGCCCATTATATTCTTTTTCCCATAGAAAATAACAAACTCCACCACGTATATTCAACCCTGGAAAACAATCTGATGTCTCAGGAAAGTCATGAATTTGTGAAATTCTACTATCATTTAACATTTCTTCTCTAAACTCATCTAAACCTTTACCGCCTGAATACCACCTTGCAGGTATAATCATACTTAAATACCTTGGATTTAATTTTTTTGCTTGTTGGATAAATTTATGGTATAAAGATATTGCCCCAGAATCCCTTCCCCCACCATCGCTCAACTGATACGGTGGATTTCCAATAATTACATCAAATTTCATATTAAATATTTTCTCCGGTTTATTAGTATGTATAAATTGATAAGCATATGTTTCTAAACTATCAG
Organism: Bacteroidales bacterium; assembly: GCA_021157585.1. Classification (NCBI taxonomy): domain Bacteria; kingdom Pseudomonadati; phylum Bacteroidota; class Bacteroidia; order Bacteroidales; species Bacteroidales bacterium. The sequence goes on from JAGGWH010000106.1 coordinate 5,247, forward strand.
CTCTATCGTAAACTTCTTGGCTTGCTCCGCAAAAAGTACATTTTCC
>JAGGWH010000107.1 GCA_021157585.1 Bacteroidales bacterium
TTATAAAACCTTCTTTATAAGACCATTTATTTTCCCATAATCTTCTTTTAGTCATACGTGTACTACCTCTTTAACAAAGCTATCCGTTAGCGTTCGACTCTCGCCAAAGCCTGACGGATAGCTTTTCATTTGATTATCAATGCTTACATTTATTTATTAACGTAAGTTGTTGTCATTTTTGATTCTCTTTCTTGTGCTTCTTTATCCCATTTTGGCATTAAGTTCTTCTTAAACTCTTCTTTCTCCTTGATAAGTTTTTCTATTGGCATTCCAATAAATTCCTGAGCTTTAGCTTTAGTAGAAATATCTGGATAAGGAACTTCTCCTGAATAACCAAGGGTCATAAGTAGTCTTGCAAGTTTAATTCTGCCTTCTTGGGCAATGTTAATACCTGTGGCAATAACTCTAGAAATTTCAACAGGAGCGTGGAAAGAACCTCCGTGAGAAGCAGCAGCATAATCCCAGCGCCATTGTGCATGACGGATATCCATTAAGATGTCTTTCATTTGATCTTCAGTAGCACCTAAATCCCAAGCTGTTTTGGCTTCAACATGCAAGCGAACGCATAATTTCTCTAACTCATCGCGATTTTCAATAATCTTGTCTTGACGATCGTATACATTCTTAACTAAGGTTTCAGTTTTTTCTTTGTGGCAAACCATACAAGAGTTCTCGATATTATCTAAAGGAGATTGAATATGATGATCGGTGTATTTACGTCCACCTTCAGTCATATAAGGCATATGACAATCAGCACAGCTAACACCTCTTTCGCCATGGATTCCCATAGAGAAAACCTCATATCCAGGATGCTGAGCTTTAAGCATTGGTGCTTTACTCAATTTATGCGTCCAGTCTTTAAAATTCTTAGCATCGTAATAAGATTCCATTTCTTCAACTTTAGTACCATTATCCCAGGGGAAAGTTAGATAAGCAGAGCCTTCACTTCCGGGTCTGTTCTTATCAAAATAATACTCCACGTGGCATTGAGCACAAACTAAAGAGCGCATTTCGTTATGCGTTGCATTTGCTACGTCTTTTCCTTGTCTTTCAAAGGCTTCCACCAGTGCTGGACGAGAAATTTGAAGTTCCATAGTTTCATTATTATGACAATCGGCACAACCAATAGGATTCACAATCTCGGCACCCAATCTGGCCCATTTTCCCGTATAATATTCGCTTACACCTTCTTCATTCATTATACGAGGAACATCAGGAGATTTACAAGTCCAACAGGTTGATGGCATTGGTCCGTCGTTATCGTCTGTTGGCCCACCTGTTCTCAATGTATTTCTAATATCTTCGATGGCGTAAATATGACCTCTACCTTGATTATAATCTTTGGAGAAACCATATCCAGCCCACATAACAACTAATCTAGGATCCACTTCCAACATATCAATCATGGCGTTTCCGTTATACTTGGATTTGAAATCACTTTCTTCGGTTTTTGCCCAAGATTCATGTTGAGTAGGGTAGTTTTTTCCCCAAACATCGTTACGGGGATCGAACTGAGCTATTTTAACCTGAGGCTTTAAAGCAACAGGTTCTTCTGATCTTCTTTCGGTGATGGACGAGGCCAACAAACCAAGAAAGAATACCACTACTATCGTGGTGAAAAATATTATCCAATTTACGATTGGTTTTCTTTGCGTACTCATAATATATTATTTTTTAGTTTTTTATTTAACCATATTCTTAATCCATTCCGGAATAGGATTTTTAGTTTCCGGTATTAGTGCATCTGGTGCGGCAGAAAGACTATTGAGCCTTCCGTGTGGCACTTCTCTATGACATTCCCAACATTGGCGACCTTCGGTTCTAAAATGATCGAAAGTCTTGGTAGAAGATAACATCTTGCGGTCGGTAATTAATTCGTTATGACAGCGAATACAATTGTTTTGTACCACTTTGGCACCTTCTTCCTTAATTCTAATTACCTGAGGTTCTTGTCGTAATGTAAAAACTGTAGCATGTCTCAAACCATCTTTTGCCTTGAAAAAATAAGTGTTAAAGATGTTGTCGTGAGGGACATGGCAATCGTTACAACTTGCCTGCTCTCTATGCGAGCTATGGAACCATGATGCATATTCATGATTCATAACATGGCAATTGATACAGGTTTTAGGATCATCAGATAAATACGAAACCGCATTGGAAATGTAAAGCACATATACCGCCAAACCAAAAAGCACTCCAGCTACAATGGCCACTGTAAACTGCCATCCGGGAGGAGGTAATATTGCTTTTAAAATGTTCGACATACTGTTTTATTTAGATTGATAAATATTTATTTACTTGTATAAAAGTTAGGTTTGAAGCTAAACATCAGGTAAGCCCATGTTCCACCTTTGGAATAATTACTTGTGGAAGTATAGCCTTTTATATGGGCTAATGTTTCTGTTCCAAACATTTGAGAAAGACCAAGACTTATTGCCATATTCTTTTGTGCTGAATAGCTTAATCCCAAATCAATTTCCAAACCTAATCCCTTGTCTAAATTAGTGTAACCACCACCAGATAAGGGCTCTGTAACATCAGCCGCAGCAATAAAATAATGAGGTGTGGCAAAAAACGACCACTTATCCATTTTGTGTTTTAATGTTGCATAGATATCGATTAAACCTACATTATTCCCGTGATTTCCCACAAAGAAATAATCCATATGACCATTAAATTTATGATTGGTTCCGTAAAGAGGAGTAAAAGATTTTAAATCATTTGGGTTTTCCGTCTTGTCTTTTAAACTGGTTCCAGATAAGTATTCAAAACCTGAAATTATAGTCGTGCTTTCAGCTGCTTTTATCGAACCTTGGAGTGCAAAGTAGAGTGCAGATAATGATGAGTTGTCGTTTCCAACTTTACCCATTTGGTAGTAAAATGCTGTTGCTAATTTAACTGGTCCTAATGTTGGTGTTAAACGTGCTCCAATAGTTTGACTGTACAAAGTTTTAAACTCATCTGTTGAACCCGTAGTCGTTACGGATTCCATACCATTATTTAGGAATAAGAGACTCAAGCCTGCTTTTCCCACTTTTGTATGTAACCACACAAACTGCATCGCTTTATAATTTTTATTCATAGTATAGACTCCGCCTGCATAGGAAGCGTAATAGTCTGTGCCAAATAAGGCTTCATTCTTTTGACTGAAAGCCAACCCAAAGTGAAGTTTAAGATTGTTTTTCTCATATTTGAATAAGCCCAAATCATGTGCTCTGGCTTGTTGAGCCCAACCCACATTTCCGAAAATTCGAGAATCATCGTAGACCAACTCTTGTCGACCTACTTTAAAAGAAAAGCCTTCGTTGAAAAAATATTCTCCCCAAGCTTGATGAATACCAAATTGATTATAAGCACCAGCATCCAACTGATTTACATTTCCCCAAACACGTATATCTTGCATACTGATATAGGCTTTAAATGTTGTAGAGCTGTAGAACGCATTAAAGCGTGTTCGCTGCGAAATGGCAAAAGCGGAATTTGCATCTTCAAGTGGTAATATTTTATATCCGTTTCTGAATTCTGCACGGGGACGGATCTCCCCATCAACTTTTACGGTCTGACCAATTGCCCAACCGGCAAGGATTAAAAAACCCATTATAAACACTAACGATCTTAATCTCATAAGTTTAATTTTATTAATCTACTGATTTTGTTCACTTTATAATTATTTAGGATCTATATTTATCCATTAAATAGATAGATACGCAAATAGGTACATAAATACCTTTATACCGCGAAAATAGCGTTAAAATTATAACACTGTTATAATTTTAACATTTAAAAATGTAATTTATATTTGTTCTAAATAGGGAGTATTTTTGATGGGAAAGTGGAGTGCTTTATTATCCAGTTAAAGATTAAAAAAACCTATAATTTCATTGTTTATTTTAGGCTTTATAAATTTTTTAATTGTTAGATATAGATCAACGAATAATGAACCCTGAATTTTAAGATTATAAGCGAATTTTCTTCACAAATGTTTAGGTTTTATTTTTTTTCAGCTATTCTCAATAAATCACCAAAAACACCACGGGCCGTTATTTCGGCTCCGGCTCCTTGAATGACAATATCGTCATACAAATCGCTTATATAGCGCAAAACATGATCTCTCAGGTTTTTAGGAATCAGGTTTTTAATCTGGATATCGTCGAATTTATTTTTCAGATCCAGCTCTTTGGCTAGGATGAGTAATTTTCTTGCTACATCGTTTCCGCATAAATCTTCTCGTGGATCGGGTTCCGTAAACCCTTTTGCTATGGCTTTTTCTAAAATAGCGCTAAAAGAGATTTATTCAGAAGAAAACGTATTAAATAAATAGCTTAAAGAACCCGAAAATACGCCTCGTATTCTTGTAATGTTTTCACCCGAATCGTGTAGAAGTTTTATGGTGTCAATCAATGGAAGTCCAGCACCAACATTGGTTTCGTACAAATATTGTTTGTTGAATTGTTTTAGTTTGGATCGGGTATTCTGATAAAACTGGAAACCTGAGGTATTGGCCAGTTTATTCGACGAAACTAGAGCGAAGCCTTCTTCTAAGGAAAGTTTTCCTTTGGAGATATTCATCGTTGTAAGCAAATGATTCATTATTTTGTAAGCCAAAAGATCGAATCTATTTTCCAATTTAACTAATGACATTAAGAGCTTATGCCAAGATTATTGATGCGGATGAGTATCTAAGCTTGGACGAAGAATAAAGTTCAATTTGTACAATTCCTTCCAACTTGCTGAATGCATAGAATGATGGTGAATGAAATGTAAATCGGGGCGCGACTCAAAAGCGTAACCGAATTCTCCTAGATTAAATGTTAAATTTTCGTATTGGAATTGAGCAAAATTTCTTAATTTGCTGAATTCAAATTTCTCTGTTATGATTGCATCATTTTTTGATTTTAAAGGAAGAAAATCTTCTTATAAGAAAGAAATTCTTGGAGGAACAACGACTTTCCTCACCATGGCCTATATTATTTTTGTTAACCCTTCTATTTTGAGCGAAACAGGAATGAACCAAGCAGCACTTATTAGTGTAACCATTTTAGCGACTATTATTGGAACTTTATTTGCAGGTTTATGGGCAAAAGTGCCTTATGCAATGGCTCCGGGCATGGGGCTTAATGCTTTTTTTACCTATAGTTTAGTAATTGGTCAAGGGGTTGATTGGCAAACCGCTTTGGGTGTAGTGTTTTTATCCGGTGTTTTGTTCTTTGCTTTAACCATAAGCGGTTTTAGAACACGTTTAGTGCATGCAATTCCAATTTCTCTGCGGTTGGCAACCGGTGCCGGAATAGGTTTGTTTATTGCTTTTATTGGCTTTAAAAATATGGGTTTAATCGTTAATAACGATGCAACCTTGGTTGGCTTAGGTGCATTTTCAGGAACTTTGCTTATTGCACTATTCGGCTTAGCGATAACAACTATTTTGGTTGTGCGAAAAGTGAATGGTGGAATATTGTATGGAATAATATTAACAACTCTTGCTGCTTTATTATTTGGGAAAGTAAGTATGCCTGATACCCTTATTTCTACTCCACCATCTATTGCTCCTTTAGCATTTCAGCTCGATATATTATCTGCTTTCAAATGGAGTTTGCTTGGTGTTATTTTCTCTTTTATGTTTGTCGATTTATTTGATTCCGTGGGAAGTATAGTGGCTTGTTCTTACGAAGCCGGATTTGTAGATAAAAAAGGGAATGTTAAGTATTTGGATCGTATATTGGAAGCCGATGCAGCGGCTACTTTAGTTGGTTCTCTTTTAGGAACATCTACTACTACAACTTATATTGAGTCTGCAACAGGAATTGCAAATGGTGCAAGAACAGGTTTTGCTTCCGTGATAACGGCTTTACTTTTCACTCTTACTTTATTCTTTGCTCCATTAATTGGTATTGTTCCTGCTTATGCTACTGCTCCGGCTTTGGTTTTAGTGGGTGTTTTTATGTTCAAGCATATCCGTGAAATCAATTTCTCCGATTTTTCAGAGTCTATTCCTGCATTTTTAACCATTATTCTTATGCCTCTCACTTACAGTATTTCAACAGGTCTTTCTTTTGGCTTTATTGCTTATGTGATTGTAAAGTTGTCTGTTGCCAAGTATAAAGATATTTCGGGTTTAATGTATATTATTGCTGTATTATCGGTTATAAATTTATATTTAAGTTTCTCTTAGTTTTATAATATATGCATAAATCTATTGCTCTGTTTTTGTTTGTCCCGATTTTGTTTTTTAGCAAGATTAGCGCTCAGGAAACTGAACCCAACAATTGGGAAAACGAACAGATTTTTGACGTCAATAAAGAAAAAGCACATGCTACTTTTTATTCTTTTCCAAGTCGTAGTGATGCAATGGATTTGCAGCCAAAGGAGTCTAATAATTATTTGTCATTGAATGGGAAATGGAAGTTTCACTGGTCTAAATACCCTGAATCAAGACCAAAAGAATTTTATAAAAACGATTTTGATGATACTCAATGGACAGAAATTCCTGTTCCATCAAATTGGGAAATGGAGGGTTATGGAATTCCTATTTATGTGAATCATCCTTATGAATGGACTAAGAATCCTAATCCTCCTTTTGTACGTCACGATTGGAATCCGGTAGGCTCTTATCGTAAGATTATTGAATTGCCGGAAAACTGGAAAAACAAAGAAGTTTTTATAACTTTTGGAGCCGTAAAGTCGGCCTTTTATCTTTGGGTGAATGGCGAAAAAGTGGGCTATAGTCAGGACAGTAAGTTGCCGGCTGAGTTTAAAATAACTTCTTTTTTAAAAGAAGGTGAGAACCTAATTGCTATTGAAGTTTATCGATGGAGTGATGGTTCGTATTTAGAGTGCCAAGATTTTTGGCGTATCAGTGGAATAGAGCGAGATGTATATCTGCAAGCGCGTCCTAAAACTTCTATTCGAGATTTTAAAGTGGAGCCGTTTTTAAGTGATGATTATAAAAAAGGCTTTTTGAATATAGATATAGAATTGCAGAGCGATAAGCCCGAAGAAATAAAAAA
>JAGGWH010000108.1 GCA_021157585.1 Bacteroidales bacterium
TAAACGGAAAATTAAATAGAAATTTTACTTTGGGATTGCATATAAAACATTTGTCGAGTAAAGCTTCGGTAGAAGATTATGGGTATTCAGGCTTTAGCAAAAGTGGGGCTGAGGTTTGGACTAAGAAAATAGGAGCTAAGAATGTGCTTTGGATAGCAGGCTTTTATCAACGTGATGCATTTCATTACTATGGTTTTATGCCCAATGATTTCACAATAAATCCTGATGACTATTATTGGTTGGTTCCATATACACCTCCCGATTTTAAAGCAATTTCCAAACAAGTTTTTTCTGATGCAGGTTTAAAATTTAATCTATTAAGTACTGTAAATAGAAAAAAGGAAAGTTATAAAATAGATGGCTCGTATCGATATTTTTGGGATAAATTTAATAATAGAGAGAACATTATAAATTTAAGTGGAACTTATCAACGGCCAATAGATTTCTTGGGTTTAAGAAATCAAACAACGGGAGTTGGTTTAGATACAGAAGTTGCTATTACAAATTGGGAAGAAACCACTCAGCAGGAAACTCCAAATTCGGTAAATACGGTTTTGAATGTTCCTCAACAGTTTTTTCATGGTAAAGTAGATTTACAGTTATTTTACAATATTCAGTTCGATAGGTTTGATTTTAAAGCAGGTGGTGTTATTAGTGCCGGTTTGGATTCAACATCAACTATAAAAGTTTATCCTGATTTCTCTTTAGATGTTAATGTGTTTAAAAATATTTTAGACGTTTATGTGCAGCTTGATGGTGGTTTAATCAGCCCTTCGTATTATTCGCTTAGTCGAGAAAATCCGTTTATGTCTGCATTTCAATCATTGGAATATACAAGTCGTACTTACCGATTAAAAGGAGGTTTAAGAGCAAATATTTTAAATAAAGCCGATATTCATTTGTGGGGAAGTACAGAAAGTTTGCAAAACGATATTTTCTTTGTCACTGATACAAGCGGACTTTATAACAATCAGTTTAAACTGATTTATGATGATGTTGATTTGTTCCAAATTGGTGGAGATGTAAAGTTTAGTATCGCTGATGTTTTGGTAGGTTTGGAAATGATGTATCAACAATACACAATGACAAACGAAATACAAGCTTGGTATAAGCCGAGATGGAGTGGCCGGATTGTTGCCGATTATTGGTTATACGATAATTTAAAATTGAAAATGGCATTAAAAGGTCAGTCTAGTGTTTGGGCAAATGATGGTTTAAATGTACATGAACTTGATTCTTGGTTCGATTTAAGTTTAGGTGCAAATTATTATTTTAACAAAGAACTAAATGCATTTATAAGTTTAAATAATATCTTATCTCAGAACTATGAGTTATGGTATAATTATCCTGTAAAAGGATTTGGAGCAATGGTGGGTGTTAGCTATGCGTTTTAATCAACCTTAACTTGTGAGAATAGTTTTTTGTTTCCTCATTAAAAATTCCCTGATGATCAATCGTGTCGATTCTCACTTTTCCTGAAGCGTGGATGATTTTATTGTTGTTGAGGAGTATTCCAACGTGTGTTATTTTTTCTTCCTCATTATCGAAGAAAAGCAGGTCGCCAACTTTTGCCTCCGATAAAAAACTTAGTGTTTTTCCTTGTGTTGCTTGTTGTGAAGCATCTCGCTTTAGCTTGATGCCTACAATTTTGTAAACACTTTGTGTAAAACCAGAGCAATCAATACCGAAAGGAGTTTTCCCTCCCCATAAATAGGGTGCATTTAGATAAGTTTTGGCTATAGTTGTAATTTTATTGCTATTTTTCTCTGAAAATGAGTTAAGCGATAAGCTATTCTCAAACCTATAATCGCCAACTTCAAATGAATTCATAGATGGAAAAGAGCTGGCGGGTAATACCGGATAAAAATCTCCATTCAGAATAAGTTCTCCGGATTTATCATTTGTATATAAGGTGTTTTTTAATTTATTGAACTCTTCAATACTAATTGCGATTTGTTGTTTGTTGTCAATCCATCCAATATAATTATCAAATGCATTTTTAATCTGAAGCCAGTTGTCTTTAGTGTCAAGCACCTCAAACACATCTCCAAAAAGTAGTTGGGTAGTCATTTGACTTAAATCTGATGGTGTTTCCCGAACAGGAATAACACTTAAATGACAAAATCCGTAGTGTAACATATTTATCTTTTTCACAAATTTAGCTAAAATTGTTGGTGTCGGTTTTATTTCCGAACTTTGAGGCAAATAAATTCAGCTAATAATCATTTTATCTCTGTATATTTTGAAATTTTTTAATAAAATCTTATTCTTCTTTCGCTATCGTTATCAAATTATCTATAGGGTATTAATTACACTGTTGACTGTAACTGTAATAGTTATAAGCTTACCAAAAACAGTTAGGTTTAATTATCAATATGTGCAAGGTTTGCCATGGGCATATGGCGAACTTATTGCTCCATTCGATTTTGCTATTTTGAAAACTAATGAGGAGTTAACTAAAGAGAAAAATCAGGTTTTGGAGCAGCTGATACCGTTTTATTCTTACTCAAGGGATATAACTGATTCTATGCAGCTGATACTAAAAAATAATTTTGAAGATAAGTGGACAGTTAAATATCAGAATTCAGAGCAATTGTTGAAAGAACGAACATTCGGTGTAGTTCAGCAGTTATTTAAAAATGTTTCTTCAAAAGGGATACTTAGTTCAAAAGAAATTGTACCCGATAAGCAATATATCAATATTCTTACCGGAAATAATGCGAATAGAGTTAGTTTAAAAAAGGTTTATACTTTGCAAACAGCTCAACTTTATTATCAATCAGAAATTGAGAATAGAGATACTATTGATAAGAGTTTGGCTCTTGATGTACTGCAAAATAGTTTATTTATAAATTTAAGTTATAATCACGAAACCACTGTTAATGAAGAGAAACGCTTACTCAGCCAGTTATCTTTAACACGAGGATTGGTGCAAAAGGGAGAACGCATCTTATCGAAGGGAGAATTGGTTTCAGCTGCAAAATTTCAGATACTATTTTCTCTGGAAAATGAGTTTAATAAACAGTTTGGAGGTTCAAAGAAGTTTAAGAATATTCTTTTTGGACAAAGTCTTTTAGTATTGTTTTCTATAGGTTTACTCATAGTTTTTATATGGTATTTCAGTCCGGAGATATTAACCGATAGCAGAAAAGTGATGCTTATATTAAGCTCTATCCTTATTGTTGTCATCCCTCTAAGTATTTTAATTCAGACTGCTAACGAGTATGTTTTACTTTTTCCCTTGGCATTATTGCCTTTGGTTTTACGTTCTTTTTTTGAAGAAAAGCTCAGTCTCACAATACATCTGATTACTGTTCTTATTATGTCTGCTTTTGTTCCCAGAGGATTTCAGTTTGTGTTTTTGCAGATTATTGTAGGTATTGTTGCTGTTGTGGGAGTAAAAAATTTACATAAACGCGGACAGGTGTTTATCACATCTCTATTAATATTTTTGAGTTATGTCTTGGTATATTTTATACTTCTTCTTGTTATGGACGGTGGCTTGGCGAAGTTCAGTATTTTTACGGTATTTTTATTTGCTATTAGCTCGATATTAACACTATTTTCTTTCCCGCTTATCTATTTCTTTGAAAAGCTATTTTCTCAATTGACCAATATCAGTCTGCTTGAATTATCAGATATGAACTCTTCACTTTTACGTGATTTGGCACGTAAGGCTCCGGGAACTTTTCAACATTGTATTCAAGTTGGGAATATGTCTGAGGCAGTTATTCAAGAAATAGGAGGGAATCCATTGCTTGTTAGGGCTGGTGCACTTTACCATGATATTGGAAAAACTTATAATCCGCGTTATTTTATAGAGAATCAAATTACTGGGCTTAATCCTCATGATGAACTAAGTTATGAAGAAAGTGTTAGTTTAATAAAAGGGCATGTCGCATTAGGAATTCAACTAGCTAAAAAGCATAATATTCCGGATCCCATTATTGATTTTATTCGAACGCATCATGGGAACAGACGTGTGGAGTATTTCTATCGGAATGCTGTAAAAGATCTTGGTGAAAAAGCTGTTTACGAGGAAGACTACACCTATAATGGACCTATTCCTTTTTCTCGCGAAACTGCTGTTCTGATGATGGCTGATTCAGTTGAGGCTGCTTCTAGAAGCATCACAAGACCAGATGAAGATAATATTGGTCAGTTAGTAGATACAATTATAGATGAGCAAATTAAGGCTAATCAGTTTATTAATTCTGATATTACCTTTAGGGATATTAGTACTACCAAGAAGATTTTTAAACGGTTTCTATTAAATATTTATCATATCAGAATTGAATATCCGAAATAGAGGAAAGCTATTTGTTTTTTTATTTACTAAATTAGTCCCTTGTTAATGTATCGTATTTATACACGAAGTCTTAGTACTAAATTGGTAACTACAGCTGTTCAATTTTTTTTAGCTAATGCTAAGTAATCAAATCAAATAATATAATCTTAAGTTATGGCAACAATAAATAATAATCAAGCTTATAAGAATGGCTATATTAACGTTTCAGATAATCACTCCCTATATTTTGAACTATATGGAAATCCAAATGGAATTCCAGTATTGTTTTTGCACGGGGGACCCGGTGCAGGATTCTCAGATAAAGACAAACAATTTTTTAATAAAAAAAGATATAATGTCATTTTCTTTGATCAACGGGGATCATCCAGAAGCAAACCATTTGGTTCTATTGAGAACAACACCACACTAGACCTTATTGGTGATATCAATAAAGTACTTGATGATTTAGGTTTTAAAAGCGTATATGTTTTTGGTGGTTCTTGGGGAAGCACTCTTGCTTTGGTGTATGCCATTCATTCTCCGGCACGTGTTAAAGGTTTAGTTTTGCGGGGTATTTGGCTAGCCAATAAATATGGACTTGACCATTATATAAATGGTGGAATAAAACACTTCTTTCCAGATGTTTGGGAAAGGTTCGCAAAATTGGTACCCGAAGGAGAAAACCCTGTCAATTACTATTTAGATAAAATGTTATCTAATGATAAAGAGATTAGCAATAAGTATGCTTATGAATGGGCTTATTATGAAATGTCGTTTTATACAATAAATAAAATATCAGACCCGGATGAATCATTAAAAACCTTTTCATTTAAATCAATGGCGATACTTGAAGCTTATTATATTAAAAATAATTGCTTTCTATCGGAAGATTTTATTATTAATAATATTAATAAAATTACAAATATTCAAACTTCAATAGTACAAGGCAGATATGATTTTATCTGTCCTCCAACACAAGCGTTCAGATTGCATTCCAAATTAAAGAACTCAACGTTGAATATTACGAATGCAGGACATTCTTCTTCCGATTTGGAAAATAAAAAGACATTAATCAGTGAACTCAGAAGAATAACGACTGCTAGAAAGTAAAATGCAAAGTATAGTACCCCTAATTGGACACTACCTAAGAAGTATCAACAAACATTTCAGTTTAAGGCAAAAAAAAGCCCCAAATCCAGAGGAAAAGGGGCGATTTTAAAAAAGGGAGGCGACGACTTACTCTCCCACCTGTTAGGGCAGTACCATCAGCGCAGGCAGGCTTAACTTCTCTGTTCGGAATGGGAAGAGGTGAACCCTACCGCCATA
>JAGGWH010000109.1 GCA_021157585.1 Bacteroidales bacterium
CTCGTGGGATGGGTTTATAAATTGTTTTTCCCTTATTTTTAAAACTTGCCCAACGCCATTGGTCATCGTGTCTGTCCCAATCGTTTAGGAGAATGTCAAATACCCGAGCTCTGATAATTGCATCTGAGTCGACAAAATGATCTTCATCATTAAAAATCTTATCGATTACTTCATCGGTAGAGATTATATTTTTAGAAGCGCCAAAGCTGGCTACGTCTTGTCTATCCTTATCGGGGCGCTCTTCAAAAAGGAAGAGTTGGTTTGCAACATCCTTTCGATAAATACCAAAACGAGGATCATCAGGAACATAAACAATTTCAGGATTAGTATGAAAAACACCCGCTTTCTCCGCAAGCTCTGCTACAACCAAAGCAGCATAAGGATTGGATGCTGATATTTGATCTTGCACAACATTTACGAGCAAGGTATTTTTCAGTTCAGTTGGTAAGGCACCTTCAACATTTTTCTCGACAGAGCGAAGCACATAGTGTTTCCCATTTTCATCTTCCAGCCTAAGCGATTGCGTTTGCTGTCCACCCCCACGCTTAAGAACACGCAATCCTCCTTTTTTAGTGCCGATATCAAATACCGAAACTTTTATTGGAGTATTCCAGACATCACGATAATTTTTACCCACCCAGAAATAAGCCGCCTCCGATTTATTGTATTTTTCACTGGCTTTAAGCACTGCACTGTCAGAAGGCAATAAAAAGGTTTCTTTTTGCACCGAATCACTTACAAATGATTTTTTATAAATTGTTTTCCGATAAAGCTCTCCTTTACTACCCGTAAAAACAAGTTCACAATCTCCTTGAGCAGAAAAATTTAAGCGTCCGAAGCCTTTTTCAGCTTTTACAAATTCAGGTCCTTCAGAAGAAACAAATTTTGTTTGCGTAAAGGAACCTGAGATAATATGATGAACATTGTTTGAAGTAAAATATTGCAAATTTTCATCTCCTGCTGAAAGATAAACAACATCAGGGTATTTATCCAAAATAGAAAGCATTGCATTACGAAAAGCTTTAAAATCAGGATGATGATTGTCTTTTCTTGTCCCCAGAGCCTTCCGATACAAAGTGTAAGGAGCTTCTAAAATACTCTGTTGAAAAGAAAAATAGCCTCCACTATTTCCATAACTTTTCAGCGCCTGATGTGCTGCAATTACAATATGCTTTGAAGAATAATGTCTTCGAATAGCATCTTCTATTTGAAGTAAAACATCCGCATTTGATTCTATTCCACACTTATTAAAACGCCTATCGTATTTATGTACCCACCAATGGCTATCAATAAGAATCACCACTAAATGCTCATTCAAAACCACCTCTTTGGGTCCCGGACAAGCAGCATCCGGCATATAGGCGAAGCCTCGGTATTCATTCTTAAGTTTATCCTCAATATCTTTTATTAATTGCTTTCCTGATGCCCCTCCATTCGCCCATTCTTTTTCTCCCGGAGCCAATAACAAAGGATGATTGCTGTTTGAGAGAAAGATATCTGAGAACTTATCTTCTTTAAGATCATAAACATTTCCCAGCATTAAAAATGCGAGCTTATTTGTATTTTGTGATGCTGCTTTCCATTGATTAATCAGCTCATCATTCTGCACATCTTCCGTACTATTCCCTGTAAATAAAATACTGTAAGAGTTTGATTTTTGCGCACTTACAACATCTATACTGAAGACAAACAACAGCAGCAGAAAGTGATTTACATATTTAAACTTTACATTCATTTTTTAAAGATAAAGATCAAAATTTATATTGAACTAATAATCCTGATGATGTTCCTGCGAAGGGAAGCACTGTAAGGTTTTTATTTTTCCCTTCCTTCTTTTTATGAAGATACGGAATAAGAACTCCTGAAGCAGCTCCAACGGCTATTCCCGTCAAAACATCGGTAGGGAAATGTTTTAAAGCTTTGTACCTAAAATAACCTACCACGACGGGTGGAGCAAGTGCAGCCACGTAAAACAACCATTTCTTTCCTTCTGTCTCGGGGTGTAAGTCGGTATACACTTTAGCCATAAAAAATGAGGCTGCTGCAGTGGTTGAAGTATGTCCACTAAAAAAAGAATCTGTTGATCCCATTTTCAATTTCTCCTCTAAAGGTATTTCGGGATAATAGACAAAAGGCCTTTCTCGAGTCGTTAACAAAGGGCCCGTATAGGATAAGCTCAGGTTTACAGCTTGCGTTTCAAGATACAGAAACATAATATCAAGCCAGTCTTTTTGTACTTCTTTATCCAGTACTAAACCGAATGGAAGCATCAACATAATATTCATAACTACATCCGAAACTTTTATTGCATTCTCGCGCGTAGAATAGGAATAGGTTTGTGTTGCGGCATGTCGATCAAAAAACCAAACATCATTGGCATTTAGCGCTGAAACTTGAGTTGAAATTAATTTGGGTTTCCGCCTCAAAACCTGAAAGCCATAATAATTTACAGTATGATGAACAATGTTTAAAGGGATTTCTACTTTACGATTGAATTGGTATACTTTGCTATCCACTAATGAATCCTGTTGTGCCATAACAAAAGCAAAAGGACTCGTCAGGAGCAGCATCAATATTATCTTTTTCGCAGATAAAATCTGAGTTAAGCGTATATTTTTACACGTTCTGTTAAACATTAAAAGGATCATGAGATATCGTCAAATTTTCCGGATCAGAGAGTTTAGGGAGTATTGTTTCCTTTTTCTTTTGAAAGCGCTGCATTCGTCTCAAAATCTTATCCAACATTTTTACGGCTTTATCAATATACATTCCTTTATTCAGCATCACACATTCGGCACGTTGCGCCAAAGCTGCATCTGTTATTTCCGATCTAGTTGGAACACCTTTCTTGGCCAAGCTTTCCAATACTTGTGTTGCCCAGACATCAGGAATATGCGCTGCTTCACAAATACGTAAAATCTCTTCCTGAATACTGGCAAAATTCTTCCAACCTGTTTCTATTGCCAAATCGCCCCGAGCAATCATTACCCCTGTTGGGAATGTTTGCATTGCTTTTAGCAAAATACGGGGTAAGTTTTTAAAGCCTTTTTGAGTCTCTATTTTTAGAATTATACCCAAAGAGGTTTCGTATTTGCTTAGTTCATCCAAAAGTTGCTGCACGTCGTTTTCATCGTTTACAAATGAAAAATTCACGGTATCGGCATTTAGGGCAACAAATTCAAGATCTTTCTTATCTTTTTCCGTTAATCCACTTACGCTTAGCTTACTATCGGGCAGATTGATTCCTTTGTCGGCTTTTAGTTTAGCTCCTGTATTCCGCGCATAAATAATATCAATCAATAAGCTATCAGCATTAACTTCTTCAATTATCCCTTCTATTTTCCCATCATCAAAAAAGATAGGTTCGCCTTTCTTAACATCTTTAAATATCTCGGGCAGTGTACAAGAAACATGGGCATGTTCTAAAAGCTCACCTTCATCGTTATATTGCGCAGACTCACCGGGTATTGGATCAGCATGCAGAATGAGTTTATCGCCAATAAAAAGTGTAATAAATTGTTCCATAGGCAATAATTCGCCCACAAAAACCTTTTCTTTTCCACTTGCATTCTCTTTTTTTATGGTCAGCTCCGTACCTGTTGAGATATAAGCCGAATCATAACAAATGCCCCATTTTCCTTTGCCTTGTTTTTTTTCGATTGTGATTTTGCAATTCTTTTCACGCGTATCCGTAAAATAAATTGTATTTCCGCGTTTGATTTTCTCCAGTAAGACCTCATCAATAGGAATTATAGCATCTGCAGTATCGTTGGGAGGAAGAATATCAGGTGGTGCTATCCAAATTTTTGCGGCTTTAGTAACTTTTCCTGTCTGATCGCGTTGCGGTTTGATGTGAATGAGTTTGGGACCGTCCTTCATTGCTCCCGTCCTCAGTTTTGGTCCACCAAGATCCATCATCACTTTACAGTTCTTTTGCGATGCATTATTGGCTCTATCTACATTAGCAATCATTTTTGCCCAAACTTCGGGTTCATCGTGAGCACAATTAATTCGGGCGCTATTCATCCCCAAACCAATCAAACGATTGACCATAGAATAATCTTCGGCTGCCGTGGATGGCAAGGTGACCATAATTCGAGTGCGTCTTTTCTTTGATTTATAGCCGAATAGACGTTCTGTATTTTTTCGGAGCAGTTTTTCGCTTTTTTTAATGGAGATAATCCCCTTTTGCTTTTCAATTACATTGTTTCCAATTAAGTGATTGATAATTGTTTTGATGGCAAGCAAACTTTTCATCACATGGCCTTCAATATTTGCCAAATCGGGCAAACCCATATACTTTAGCTTATCTTGCAACTCATCAATAGCAAAGCTTCTGAAAGCTAGATAATGGGTTAGGTTCAAAGCACTTTCTCGATAGACAGGATGAACTTTTGAGATTAGATCATTATTATTTAGTTCAAGCTCTTTTGCTTTGCTTATAATTTCTTCAATCTGATTATTTATTGATTGTAATTTTTGTTGATTTTTCATCTTTCTAATTTTAAAATTCTACCCCAACACATTTATAATTGCAAGAATACCAGCAAAAAAGCGAGAACAGAAACCACAATTCCCACCATAAATATATTATAGGCCCAGCGTAATAATTTATATTTTTTTGCAAGCACCTTTCCCAAAGCATATTGATCTTTGGTCATTGTAGAATATAAATACTGATCGTTATTTATCATTTCTTTAATGGCCATTTCATATTCTTCAAGTTTCATCTTATAAAAGTTCCCGAAAAACAACATATTCACCTTTCCCTGCTTTATATCTTCTTGAGAAAAATCGCCCGTAGAAATATTAGGACGTGTAGATAAAATGGCCAAAATAATAGTTGATAAACTAAAAACAATAAAAATTAACATTGGTATAATGATAGCAGGCTCTTCTTTGAATTTACTAGCGATTGCAGCCAAACCAAGCGAAATAATAATACCATTGAGCGATATCAGAATATTGGATTTATTATCCGCTATCGAGCTTAAGCTGATTTGATTTCGAGCGGTAAGTTTAAACATTGAGTCTACGCCTCGCGAATATTTCTTTGCTTGCTCAGCTTCAATCTTCTTTTTCAGCTCTCGCTTAATTGCGCCACTTTCAAGACGTTTTAAATTTTTCTCTTTCATTTTGGTGATTTCTCCTCGACAATAGTTTGTATAAAAAGTATGCGCCTTGAAAAAATCAATCGATTCTTTTTCAAATTCAGCTTTCTTCAATGCTTTGATGTTTGCTGCTTTCAATTCTTGTCTTAACTTTTCTGCAAGCTCAAAATAGCTTTCCTCTCCTAGATGCATCATATCGGCATCACACAAAGCTTCTGCAATTTTAGTCTTGGGCTTTTGAGGAAAGGTAGTTGCCATAATACATTCTGAAACAAGAGCAATACTTTCTTTATCAACACCCTTAGTGGTCAGAAAATCAGTAGCAATAGCCACACTTTCTTTTTCGTGCCCAAGATATTTTTTGATGTAACCCGTATCGTGAAACCAAGCACTAACCAAAAGGATATTCATTTCATCTGTATTCAGTCTTTCTTTTTTTCCAATAATACCAGCATTCCTCACAACCATAGCTGTATGGTTAACCGTATGATAGATTAGATTATCAGGCGATTCTTTCAAGATAAGATCAGTAACATATTTTTCAATCTCTTTTAATAATTCTGAATTAATTTTCATCTGCTTATAATTTTATGTTTCGGTCAGATAGAAGCCGCAAGATTAATAGAATTATCCTTTTGGGGTTTAATAATTATCTTAATCATGCTCGTTTCATCTGCTCTATTATTAAAGGGTTAGTTCTTTGTAACAAATTTATAGAGCGAAATCATTTTTTCGCTCCCTTTTACTTTTGAATCTTCAAGCCAGTCAAATGTAGATTGTGTACTACTATTTAGCTGACTGTATACTTCTTTAGAAATTAGAAGACTTGTATTGTATTTCTTGTTTAACTGTTCTATTCGCGATGCCATAATAACCACTTTGCCTGTAATTGAATACTGCTTGCGCGTGGCAGAACCAATATTTCCGGTTACAGCCTCATCGTAATGAAGACCAATACCAATACGTGTTTCGGGAATATTTCCTTGATGATACTCACTACTTATTTTAGCAATAATCTCTTGAGCAGCTTCAGTTGCGAGTTGACTGCTATTTCCAACGGCTACAGGAGCACCAAAAGTAGCCATAAAGCCATCACCTAAAAACTGATTTATGACACCTTGATGAGATTCTACACTTTCAATCATAAAACCAAATAATGTATTCAAATAAGAAACAACTTCTTCCGGTTGATGATGATCCACATACTTTGTAAACTGTCGAATATCAAGAAACATTATGCAAACGTCCTTTCTCGATCCTGAAAGTTCGTTTCTATTTGATAAGATATTATCTACAATCTTGGGAGATATTTGTTGTCCAAATAAATCGATTACCTCGTTTTTTTCTTGAATATTATTCCAGGAAACGATCATCTTCTTATTGATAAGATCGGCAACAAAACCTGCTGCTATTCCTGTAATCAGCATAATTAAGCCTTGTCCTAAGTACTCCATGCCTGTTAAGTCGGGATGAGTACTATCTACAGTAAAACTCCCATAATAGGTTGAATAATAGATAGATACCGCAACGAACTCAACAGCAGCAAGAGCACCAGTAAAAACAGAAAGTTTAAAATTTAGTCGAAACGTAGAAAGAACAATAAAGATAAAATACGTTAATGAGGCTGGTGCCTGTAAGATGGTAGTTTGGTCAAGATTTTCAACAATGACAACCAAAAGAAGAGTAAGTAAGGAGATTTCCGAAAAACTATTAAAAAAACTAAAGAATCGGGAATGAAGGCTAAACCTTCCTGGCGTTTTCTTAACTAGATAAAGAATTAAAAATTCGTAGACAATAATAATAAATGTAAAAATTAATATCGTATATATAGCAATATTGGACTTAAATACAAGCAAGTATTCATGGCTATAAAAGAAATAGATAACCAACAAAAATACAGCTTCAAGGGCTAAAAGACCAATAAGTATTGTGGCACGCAAACGTTCACTTTTTGATATTTCGCTATTAAATGTTTCCTTAACCGACAATAATTCTGGCTTATCCTTTTGCATTTCAAATTCCACTTTACTTTAAATCAATATTAATAATTTGTTCAAAATTATACTATACTTAGCCATTATGGCAAATTATATTAAATAATTACAATCTATTTCTAACAAAGTTAGCGAATAGTTAGTACTACAAGATGTTTTGCATTTATTTTGAAATAAAAAATTAAGCTCAAAACAATAAATATAAGTTGCCAAAATCAATAAAACAGTGTTTTAATGTTGCAATTTTGATTTATCAAATTGATAGTCTTTAAACCGTATTTTAAATAAAATGCTATATGAAACAGGAACAAACAGTAATATAATCACTGTTCCAAAGAATAGACCAAACATAATAGCCAAAGCCAAAGGCTGCCATAATAAGCCACCACTAATCAACAAAGGTAGCATCCCGAGAGAAGTCGTTAGTGTGGTTAATATTACGGGTCTAAATTTATGATTGGCAGCATTTATAACTGCATCCTGCATAGGAAGCGACGGATCAGCCGTCTTTTCCACATCAATCCTATCAATCAGAATAATGGCATTGTTAATCACTATTCCGGCCAATGCAATAACACCAAGTATACCAAAAAAGCTAACAAAGGACTGCCCTATATACCAACCTATCACTACACCAATTAAGCCTAGTGGTATTGTTACCACAACAATAAGCGATCTTCTTATAGAATTAAATTGTAAAACCAAAAGCAACAATATTATACTAAACGACAAGGGTAGCCAATCTACAATAGCACCTAAATTATCGCTTGTATCCTCATCTTCACCACCAAATTCATAATCGTAGCCAATGTCCCAAGATAATTTTTGGGTATCCATCCACGGACTGATAGCTGTGAAAATATCCTTTGCGCTGTATCCGGGTTGCAAATAAGCACCTACCGTCATTGTTCTATTTAAATCTTTCCGTATTATTTTTGAGAATTGCCAATCTATTTCCACATCTGCAACCTGAGAAAGAGGTACACTTTGATGTGACATTGGGGAATAAATATTAAAGCTTTCAATGGATTTGATATCGTGTTCTCCACTATTTATATCTTGCATATAAATGGGGATACTTTTATCTTTTTCTCTAAAATCACCGATCTTAAAGCCAGATAAACCCGCACTAAGCGCCATAGCAATATCTCTGTTGGTTAAGCCAACGCGTTGCGCCTTGTCTTCTTTAATATTAACAATGAGTTTCTTTATTTTTGGACCCCAATCATCGGTTATATTTTTTGTTCCCTCGGTATTTGTTAACTCTTCCTTAACCTGTTTGGAAATGGCCGCCAATTTATCAGGATCCTTACCTGAGATACGAATTTCAACAGGTGTTCCGGATGCTCCGGCACCCGTTAACCTATTCACCCGAATATCAGCATCAGGAATAGTGTTAAAACAAAATTTATCGAGTTTAGCTATAACATAATCGTTGTCTAAGTCGCCCGTTGTATTCAAGAGCATATGAGCGTAACTGGAATTTATTTCATTTTTGAAATAACCAAGATCATAAGGTTCCGGGCCTTCGCCGATAAAAGAAGAAAAATCTAGAACTCCTGGTTTTTCATCTTGGTCAACAAGTAAGGAATCCAAGATGTAATTCTCGATAAGACCCAATGCTTTTTCCGTAATCTCGATTTGCGTTCCTGAAGGGAATTTAACATCAACCGTTACCAGATTTCTATCACTATCAGGAACCAATTTAAATGGTAAACCGGGCATAGCGAGCACCGCTAAAATAAATAAGGCTAAAATCACCGACATAAAAACAGCAGGTTTCTTTAATACTTTAACAAGAACTTTGTTGTACCAAAGATTAACTCTGTTCATATTTCTATCCACCATACCCACTTTCTTTTCTTTATCTTCCTTTTGTCTCTTAACAAATACCAATGCCAATAAAGGAATAAAGGTAAAGGTTAAAAACCAGGAGCTTAACAAGGCAATAGTAACAACAGCAAACAATGGCGATGCCATTTCGCCCATAGGTGTTTCTGCTAAAGCAAAAGATAAAAATGCTGCAGAAGTGGTAAGCGATGAGATTAGAAGGGGAACGAGTAAAATTTTGCTGGAAGCAACACTCGCTTCAAAGGTAGTTTTTCCTTTTTGCACCAGAACCAGTATAGATTCTGCCATCACAATACCATTATCAACTAATAATCCCAGTGAAATAATAAGGGCAGCGAGCGATACTTTATTGAGTCCCAGATCAATTAAATTCAGAAAAAAGAAAGCTGAAACAATGACCATAGGAATTAATGCAGCAACCAAACTACCCGTTCTAAATCCCAAAAAGAAAAGCATTACAGCCAGAACAATCAAAACACTTTGGATTAAGTTAACAAGAAAGTCGTTCACCTGTTTGTTTACAATTTTATCTTGAGAAGCTAAGCGGACGACTTCAACACCAAAGGGTAATGAAGCGTTTATTTCCGGTAGTATTTTATCCACATCTTTACCTAATCGAACAATATTTGCTCCCTTTTTCAATGAAATAAATAAGGCTATCGACGGTTTCCCATCTACTTTAACAATCTTTTGTTTGGGGGTAATATAATCCTGATAAATATGGGTGATATCACCTAAGAAAACAGTTTCTCCGGTTCCTGTGGGAATTAATGTTCTTTTAATATCATCAACAGATTCGAAACTACCTGTTGGTTCTAGCAAAATACGTTCTTTGCCAACATTCACTTCACCTCCCGGGTAAAGAATATTTGTGCTTGAAATAATATTTTTAAGCTGAGCTGAATTTAATCCATATCTCGACAATTGTTGGTCGTCGAATTCTATGAAGATTCTTTCTTCCTGTACGCCTCCATATTTCACTTTTGCGGCATCAGGTAATTGCAATAATTGATCTCTTACATCCTCGGCATAATCTTCCAACACATTGTAAGGAACTCCATCACTTGTAAGCCCTAATATGATACCGAATATTGTTCCAATGTCTTTATCTTTAACAATTGGGCCAAATATATTTTGCGGAAGTTTTACTCTTACTTCGCCTACTTTTGATTTTAGTTCATCCCAAACGGGCTGTAGTTCATCCTGAGTGATATTGTCGTTCAGTTTTACAGTAATTACTGATAAGCCTGTTCTTGATTCACTTTCTATGGTTTTTACTTCCACCATTTCACGAATAGCTTCCTCCAGCACATCGGTAACTAAAGTTTCAACTTTTTGAGGGCCTGCACCCGGAAAATGCGTAACCACAGAAGCTATTCTGATGGTATAAGGAGGCATACTATTTCGGGATAAATCAAAGTAATTGATTATCCCCATAAGGCCTACAATAATAAAAACTATTATCGTTATCCTACTATTATTTAATGTGAGTTTTGTCAGATTCATCCGTTCTATCTAAAAATATCAATTAATTATTTTTTCACTAAAGACACTCTTCTTCCGTCGTACATAAAACTAAGTCCGGCAGTAATAATAGTCTCTTCCGTACTTAGTCCTTCCTTTATTTCATAACCTTCTGGCAAGAGTTTTCCAAGCGTAACATTCCTTCTTTTAGCCAAATAAATACCATCATCTTCAGCCTTTTTAAGAACATAAACAAAATCACCACCTTCATCGTGGGCAACCGCATCAGAAGGAATTACAATATATTCAGACATTTCAGTATTTTTTCTAAAAGCTATTTCGATAGTACATGCCATCCCCGGAAGTATTTGAGTTGATTGATTTACCAATCGGATGACCAGCGGATAGGTAGACGATCTGCTTGAACTCAGTCCAATCTCTGAAATTACGCCTTCAAAAGATTGATCCAATTTAGCGGAAAACTGCACCTTCACTTTTTGCCCGGTTTCAATATTCTGAACAAGATTTTCAGGAATAAAAGTATTTATTTCGATATCCTTATCCGATGAAAAGATTAGGACAGGCATACCGGCACCAACCATTTCATTTTCTTGTGCTAAGATTCTTGAAATAGAACCTGAAAATGGAGCTTTAAGCTTAGTATAACTCAATTGATTCTCAGCAGCAACTAACTGTGACTTAGAGATGCTCACCATAGATAAAGCCGTTTCGTATTGTGCCTTTGCTTTTTCAAAATCATTCAAAGAAGCATTGTTATTACCGTACAAAACTTCTATTCTCTCAAAACTTGATTTGGCAGCTGTTAATTGTACTTCTGCATTCTTTTTTGAAGCCAATGCTTTGTCATAATTAATCTTATAATCATCGCTATTTAGGTAAGCTAAAACTTCTCCTTCATTTACTCTTTCGCCCAATTTAAAATATCGTTTCTCGAGAATTCCACCAACTTTAAAACTTAGCTTTGCTTCATTCTGAGCTTTTGAGATACCTGCAAAATAACGCGTATCAGAAGTTGCAGACTCTGCAACTTTCTGGTAATATACGGGACGAATTACTTCTTTAGCTTCTTCTTTTCTGTTGCATCCAACAAACAATAATGCCAATACTATTATTCCTTGATATAATTTCATATCTGTTTACCTTTTACTAAATATTCTTGTATACGATTTATATACGTTTCTCTTTCTTTCTCAGTGCTTAAAAATGTAAATTTACCTTGTAGTCGCTCTATTTGAATATAATCCAGCACATATTGATAGTAGGCTATATTTGCCATATACTTTGTTTTAATCATTACGCTTTGTGCATCAATAAGTTGAATAAGATCGGCTACACCTTGCACATAGGCGTCTTGAACAATGTTAAAATTACCCTCTGCAGCTTTTGCAGCATTGTTTGATAATTCCAACTCTAAAAAGGAGGTTCTTAATTTTTGAACATTAGTCCTAATTCCACTTTCAAGCTGGTTTATTGTATTTTCTGTCTGAAAATCTAATTTATCCAGTTCAATCATTGATTTTTGCCTTTCGGCTACTTTTCTACCTCCTTCAAAAATGGGAATACTTAAACGAATTCCTGCATTCCAAGTAATATCATCAGGTGGTGGTGGAACGGGTAATTGCTGATTTACAATTACACCTTCTCTTACAAAAGCTTGATCTGCTCCCGCAAAAAGAGCAGCCTGAGGAATAAAAGATTGACGCTTATACATCAAGCTTTTTTGCTCTATTATTTCCTTATTTTTGGCTAATTGCTGTATTTCAGGAGAGTTCATTCTCATTTCATCAATTATAAAATCCGCATATTTCTCTGTTAATACTGGGTTCTCAAAAATCTTAGCCAATAAATCTTGGTTCAATACTATGCTCTTATCGATGCTGCTAGAATCGGGAATCTTAATATGCTCATCAATCGGCTTATTCAGTATTTGATTGATTTTATACATATTGCTTCTATACATTGTATAGGCATCATTCAGCTTCATTTTATTCATGTTAAGCTCACTTACCCAACGATTTACATCAGAAACACTAGTCTGCCCAATCTCTTTTCTTGCTTTTGCCAATTCAAGATTTTCCATTGTAGCATTCACATTTTCGTTTTGAATTAGCAAATTGCTTTTTGCAAATAACAAACCAACATAAACTCCTGATGTATTTGAGATAATATCCAGACTGGTTTTTTTATCAAAGATTTCCATATTATCTGCAAGCAGCTTTTTGATTGCGATATTGGCAATAACTTGTTCCGAGAAAATAACTTGTTTTAGTGATGCAGATCCCGTTATCGTAAACTCACCTCTTTGCCCCATCGATGCTTCTACAAGGTTTTCGCTTAAACCAAGACCTGTTCCTGAAACCTCTACTTGAGGAAGATAATTTGATTTGGCAATACGAACATCTTTTTCAGCCATTTTCACATCTTGCTTAGCCATTTTTCCTTGAATATTATTTTCAAGAGCTTCGGCGATAGCCATTCGTAAATTTAGTTCTTTACCCTTGGGGAAATTTGTAAGGTTAAGCAATATGGATTCATTAAGAATACTCCATTCGGGAAATTTATTGATAAGACGAACACTCTCCATATTAACAATGGGGACTTGGTTTACACCTTCGATATTTACTGAAACCTTTGCAGCATCCAATCCTTCGCTAATTTTTAATATACGTAAAGCTAACTGACGGCCTAATTGCTGAAAAGTAAATTCGGGACTTAGTGTAACCGTAGCTCCTTTTTCTAAATAATCAACACCGCTAACGGCCATTGAAGGAATAGTCTGCTTGTTAAGCTCTGTAAATAGTTTTTCTATTTCTGCTTGCGAATACCGTACCAATGGAAGCACAAAAGCAGCATCAGTATTTGATGGTAAATTTGATAAAGCTTCTAAACTACTATGTCCTGCCGAAACAAATGTTGCATTCAAATCAATTGCATTTTGTTTTAAATAATGCGTGATTTTCGGGAAGTTATCTTTAAAAGATTCCGGAACAATAATTGCTAAATGTTTGATTTCAAACATTTTGGAAAAGGAAATGATATCCTTTTTCAAATTAAAAAAGGATTCGATATAGGTGAAATTATGTACTCCCGTATATTTACCCTCTTGAAGTGATAGTCCTTGCCATTCTCCATCGAAGATATTTGCTGCAACAACTGGTTTTTGAAAACTTGTAAATTTAGCTATTTCGTTGGATGATATGTATCCAATAGTTACCACCAAATCAAGCTCGGGATCATCCATTAAGACTTGAATATTCTGTTTAGCGATATCAGAATCCCAACCGGCACTCAGCTCTTTAAATGTAAGGTCTAATCTTGCGAGATTTAGTGCCTCTATTTCCGATTTAAAATTCTCCGTAAGTTGATCAAGCTCAAGCGAATTTGCATCTTTGCAAATTCCTATTTTAAGCGTTGATTGTGCTTGTATAACTGTAGTGGAAAACACAAGCCATAGGATTACCATAAAAAATGTTTTGCTATTTTTCATGCGATACTATATTCTATTCGTTTATAATCGATTCTTTTCATTATTGAGTTTTTTCAAAGTTAGTTATTAATTCTTTATATTGCAATGGATTTTGCTTTTCGCGCAAACAATTTCAGTTAAATTTTCCTGCTCAATTCCTTTTAAAGCCACCGTAATAATCAATTTTCTGCAAAGTTAGTTAATATTTACTAACCGGCTTGATAAATCCCATTTATTTTATTAACTAAAGTGAAAAAAACGTAAAAAAAGATCTCTACGCTTTTAAAATGAACAAAAAACAAATCTCTTCTTTTTACTAATTAATCAAGTATAAACTTAAGTCCACCAGTAATAACACTGGCCTTTAGTCCAGAATCTCTTTCGTATTGGTGAAAGTTTAAGTCAATACTTTTTAGCCCAAACTTCCATATTCTAAAACTCGTAAACACATCGGTATAAGAAACACCGAAACCATACTGGTTTGCAGTAAATTCAGACAAATCGTAATCTGAAGTATAAAACTCTTCTGTTGAAAGGTGTTCTTCATAGGGGGCAAAATAATCCGCCGCCGTTTGATTATAAAAACGATACGAAGGATACAAGGTAAACTTACTTGATATTTTTATAGGAAGCTCTATACTTGCGGTATGCGAACGAATGCCCCAATCATCAGAATAATAGCGATAATATGTTCTCAGCACAAAAATTTCGTTGATATAATAATTTAAACGCCCACCAACAGCTAACTTAAGCCTAGTATCGGGCAATTGTTCAATAGCATCAGCCAATTGAAAGTTCTCGATAAAAGAATCCTCTATATCGGCAAAATACACCCTTTGAAAAGGAGTTGACAACAGACCTTCTTGCTGAACAATATCTAAAGCTAAAGAACCTTGCAATCTTTTTGAAAGTATTTGCGAAAATCCTAAACCTATGGAATACGAGTTCCTATTTTCGTCTTCAAATTCTGCAAATATTGGATTATAATCTAGATTTCCCGTAAGGGTAAACTCCGTAAATAATGTGCTACTCGTCCCCTCTAATTCCTCGGCATAGGATTGCAACTCAACAGGGTATAATGGATTCCATTTATCAAAATAGACGTTAGCATTTAAACTTAATTCTGTATTTTTTTCGTTAAAAAGCTTGGTATAACTTCCACCAAAACCAAATGAAGCATAATCATACTCCTTTGATAAAGAAATTTTAGCTGACCATATATTATTTCTATCATCGGAACTGTGGCTATAAGTTCCTGTTAAGTTCACCCAAACATCGCTGGATGAAGCACCCGAAGAAGCTACAAAAGGGTCTGCAAGCTGATTATCATAATCGTCATCATCATCATCATCATCAGAAATACTTTTATTACTGGAAGAAGCCGTTGAGAACGCAACAACACCTCCATCAAAAGGATTTATATTACTGGAAGATGCTGATGTGTATGCAGATATACCTGCATCAATAGTCAATACATCATCATCATTTAAAGGTATGGATATTACAAACGAAGGAGCAAAATCAGTGAGTTCTTCGGTACCTATGCCACCGGTAACAGCAGCATTAGATCCATCTTGAGTGTAGTAACTAGCTAAAAAGTCTACTTCAACGTTTTCTAAAACACGCTTTTTGTATACACTAGTTGAGTCTTGCGCTTTTTCTTGGGCATAGCCAAGAGAAATTAGTGAAAATAGTACTGATAGTATTAAGATCTTCTTCATACACTTAATTATTAGTTACACCCACAACCACCACCTGTTTTGCCGCCATTGGCTCCTGAAGCTGCCTCTCTATAAGATTGAAAAAGAGCTGCAAAACGATTCACTTTTCTTGTTGACAAGGCCATATCTGCATCATTAATCTTTACTTTTTCGTATTCTCTAACCGTGACACAAGAGCTAAACAAGCTCAGGATCAGACTGTAAAAAATGAGTTTTTTCATCATATATTTTCAATTTTAATATTGTTGGATTTGTATATCTTGCCTTTGTCATCGATGATAATGCATTCCACTTTTGGCAATTGATTTATTCTGTTTAAACCTACTTCTTTCCCCATCACAAATACTGAAGTAGCTAAAGCATCGGCTAGCTCTGCCTTGGGAGCAAATACCGAAACACTTAGTATTCCGCTGGATGGATAACCCGTTTTCGGATTGATAATGTGCGTATAGCGTTTTCCGTTAAAAATGACGTACTTTTCATAATTCCCCGAAGTAACCAAAGCACCATTGCTTATTGGAAGTAATGCAAATACTTTATGCTTATCTAAAGGATTTGTAATAGCCGCTCTCCACTCCTCTCCATTGGCTTGTCTGCCCCAGGTATTCATATCGCCAGAGGCATTGATAATTCCAGCGCGAACACCTTTACTAATCAATAAAGCTTTGGCTTTATCCGCGGCATAACCTTTTCCAATACCGCCAAATCCTATTTTCATACCTTTCAACTTCAGATAGACCGTAGAATTTTCTTTATCAAGCACAATATTTTGATAGCCCACTTTAGCCACAGAAGCTTTAATTTCTTCATCAGAAGGCATTGTAGTCATACTGCCATCAAACTTCCAGATTCTATCCATAGAAGCGTAGGTAATATCAAAAGCCCCATCGGTAAGTTTTGAAAGGCCAATGGCGCGCTCAATAAGATTTAGCAGCTCTTTATCGACCTTCACCGGGCGAATGCCTGAGTTTCTATTAATTTCTGAGGTTTGAGAATTAGTATCCCAAGACGAAATCAGCTTTTCTATTCTACTGATCTCATGTATTGCCATATCAATGTATTGATTCGCCTGAGCACTATCATCCGCAAGCACGGTAATATCAAAACGACTGCCCATTAATTTAAGGGTTCGCTTAGAAATTTGCTGCGAAAATGAATTTGCAGTAAACAAAAGTACCAATATGAGGATAGAATATTTCTTCACGCTAAATTGATTTAGAAAGAGGCAAGGTGTTCAATATACTCACTTGGAGACATTTTTTTATAGCCCGTTTGCCCAAGTACATTACCCTCTTTATCAAGGATTACAACCAATGGGAAAAATCCATTCTTATTATAAGTTTCTGCAAGTTTATTGTTCTTTTCTTGCTGCTCAGGAGATAAAGCGTTGCCTCTCTTTTTTGGAAAATCGGCCAAGAGCATCACAAAATAATCTTTTGCGTAAGTCTTAAACTCATCATTGGTCCAAATTTCCTTTTCTAATTTCATGCACGGTGCACACCAATCGGAGCCTTGAAAAACCAAGACGATATTCTTACCTTCTTCAACAGCTTTTGCTTTTGCCTGATTGAGATCTGTTTGCCACTCTTGGGCATTTAGAATCATCACAAAGGAAGCAAATACAAAACCTAAAATCATCTTTTTTCTCATTTCTATTGTATTAAAATTTACGCATTATTTAAAGGAAGCTTTTTCCTCTTTTAGGCTATCGAAGGCTTTTAGTAAGATCCAGAAAATTTAGATATACAAAAGTAAAGCTTAGTCTATAGACCTTCAACAGCGAACTTCGGCAAAGTTAGTTAATATTCACTTCCGTCAAACATTTTCTCATCTATATATTTAACTTTTAACATACTTTAAGCATTACAACACACAGATGAGAACGCTTGAATTAAAGCATAAAAAGAAATTAAAATAGGAAGAAAACTTACTTAATCGCCGTAAAAAAATAATGCAAGCCAGCGAAATTTTGCTTTTCGAGGTAATCAATAAACAAAGTCAGATTAGGAAAATTGGATTTTAAAATAGGAGCTAAAGCGTAAATAAAATTAAACTCGGCAGCAAATTCGGGGCGCATATCCATGGTATCGTTTAAGGTTTGTTGAAATTTTGTCAACAAAGTTCCCTCTCCCATCAAAGTTGCATCATCAATGGAAATCATTTTTAGCAGTTTCATTAAAAACGCCGAATCACGAAGTTCAATAGCTACTGCTATACTTTTAAAAAAATGCGCATAAAACTCTTTAAGCTTATTAGAATTATTTATCAAATCTAACGGAATTGGAGAAAAATCGAGTTTTTTATAAATAGAAGGAAATGATTTATCCGTTGAGAGTGCCATTTCGCAAAAAACCTGAAATGAAGAAACAGCCCAAATGGCATACCTATCTCTTTTTAAAGAATCAATCAAAACTCTTTTAATGATACTTAATGCATTCTCAAAAATCTGTTGCGAGTTCCCCTGTAGAGAAGGTATGCGTAATTGCATCAAATAAAGATTTGCCCAATC
>JAGGWH010000110.1 GCA_021157585.1 Bacteroidales bacterium
TAATGTAATTCTTTCCGGTCACCATTTCTCTTTGTGACTTCGTGTCTCTGTGGTTTATTTTTTACTCAAGTTATCCTAACATTCTCTGCGTTTCTGCGTCCTTGCGTGATTTTTTTCTCACTAAGCCGCCAAGTCGCGAAGGAATAATTGTAATGTAATTCTTTCCGGTCACCATTTCTCTTTGTGACTTCGTGTCTCTATGGTTTATTTTTTACTCAAGTTATCCTAACATTCTCTGCGTTTCTGCGTCCTTGCGTGATTTTTTTCTCGCTAAGCCGCCAAGTCGCGAAGGAATTACTGTAATATTAATTTCTTTCGGTTATCAATTTCCCTTTGTAACCCTGTGTCTCCTTCGTGTCCCTTTGAGGTATAGTTTTATAATCAACTATTAAAAAACCCTTAAAAAATCGGAGAATACACTTAACAAAATTTAACGGAGCGTACTTACTAAAATCCTTAACATCGCCTTATCTTTGCGCATAAATTTTTAAATTATGATGCAAACAGATATTCGTGAATTGAATGAACGAATTAAATTAGAGAGTTCGTTTATCGAGATGCTAACCAAAGAAATGGATAAAGTTATTGTTGGACAAAAACATATGACTGAAAGTTTGTTAATAGGTCTTTTATCCAATGGGCATATTCTACTCGAAGGTGTTCCCGGTTTGGCCAAAACATTAGCAATTACAACTTTATCAAAAGCTATTGATGCTAAGTTTAGTCGGATTCAGTTTACTCCCGATTTATTGCCTGCCGATCTAGTAGGAACAATGATTTATTCTCAAAAAAAGGAAGAGTTCCAAATTAAAAAAGGACCTGTTTTTGCTAACTTTGTTTTAGCAGATGAAATTAACCGTTCTCCTGCTAAAGTACAAAGTGCACTTTTGGAATCTATGCAAGAGCATCAGGTAACCATTGGTGAGGAAACTTTTAAATTACCCGATCCGTTTTTGGTAATGGCTACGCAAAACCCTATCGAACAAGAGGGAACATATCCTTTACCAGAAGCTCAAGTCGACCGTTTTATGCTAAAAGTGGTTATTACTTATCCAAATCAAGAAGAGGAAATGCTTATTCTTCGACAAAATATTAATAATACTTTTGAAACTATTGATGCCGTCGTAAAACCGGAAGATATTATTCGTGCTCGTGAAGTCGTTCGTGAAGTGTATATGGACGAGAAAATTGAAAAATATATTACCGATATTGTATTTGCGTCTCGTTATCCGGAAAAATATAATCTCAAAAAGTTAGAAGGATTTATTGCTTTTGGCGGTTCTCCTCGTGCCAGTATAAATCTTGCTTTAGCTGCAAAAGCCTTTGCCTTTATTAAGAGAAGAGGCTACGTTATTCCTGAAGATATTCGTGCGGTGGCTCATGATGTTTTGCGGCATAGAATTGGTTTAACCTATGAGGCAGAAGCCGAAAATATTACTTCAGAAGATATCATCAACGATATTTTAAATACTGTTGAAGTCCCATAAGAATAAGTCTTATTAACAGCAGTAATTTAATGTTTTTCGTGTTTTGATTTAAAAATCACATTTATTAACGAACAATATTGTGACAGCAAAAGAGATATTTAAAAAGGTAAGGAAGATTGAAATAAAGACAAGAGGTTTGTCCCGACAAGTTTTTTCGGGGCAATATCATTCTGTTTTTAAAGGAAGAGGAATGGCGTTTAGCGAAGTTCGTGAATATCAGTATGGCGATGATGTTCGGACTATAGACTGGAACGTTACGGCCAGATTCAATAAGCCTTATATAAAAATATTTGAGGAGGAGCGTGAGCTTACCGTAATGCTTTTGATTGATATTAGCGGATCGAATAATTTTGGAACTAACAACAGTTTTAAAATGGATGTGATTACGGAAATAGCTGCGGTTTTAGCTTTTTCTGCTATCCAAAATAATGATAAGGTTGGTGTAATATTTTTTAGTGATAAAATTGAAAAATTTATTCCTCCTAAAAAAGGAACTTCTCATATTTTACGTATTATCAGAGAATTGGTTGATTTTAAAGCCGATAATGCGAAAACTGATATCGGCGAAGCCTTAAAATTTTTAACCAATGCTATTAAAAAGCGTTGTACTGCTTTTTTGATTTCCGATTTTATGTGTGATAACTATGCAGATGCATTGAAAATAGCAGGCAATAAACACGACTTAATGGCTATTCGTGTGAGTGATGAACGTGAATCAAATATTCCAAATGTAGGAATGGTACAAATAAAAGATGCCGAGAGCGGAGAAAAAATTTGGGTTGATACATCAAGCAGAGAGGTACGTGATCATTTTGCCAATAACGCAAAACAATTCACTCACAAAGTACAGGATATAGTAAAGAAAAGCGGCGTGGATTTAGCTGAGATTTCAACGGGTGAAGATTATGTCATTCCGTTAATGAAGATGTTTAAAAAAAGGGAGGGAAGACTATAATGAAACGGTTTTTATCCTTTATAGTTTTTAGTTTATTTAGTCTGTCAATGTTCGGACAGCAAGTAAATGTTTCTATAGATACCAATGCTATTTTAATTGGTGAACAAGTAAAAGTAAATATCGACTTTCAATTTCCTTCCGATAAACAAGGCTATTTTCCTTTTTTGCCCGATTCTCTTGGACCAAATTTGGAAATAGTTGAAAGGTCAAATATAGATACTTCTTTTCTTGAGGGTAAAACACGTTTTTATCAGGAACTTAAGGTTACTGCTTTTGATAGTGGATATTTTGTTTTACCGGCTTTTTCGTTTGGATATAAAAATAAATCAGATTCAGCTATTCAAACTATAGTTTCCGATCCGCATTTGATTAATGTTTTTACCGTTGATGCAGACACAACTAAGCCTATTAAGCCTTTGGTTGGTCCTATGCCCGAGCCTTATACATTTATGGAAATACTTCCTTGGATATTACTTGTTTTAGCTTTAGGCGGACTTATTTTTGCAGCATTTTATTTTTATAGAAAACGAAAAGAGAAACCTATATTCAAGAAAGAAAAGCCAAAAATACCTGCTCACGAAAAGGCACTCGACAATATGGCTCACCTACGCTTGAAAAAACTTTGGCAAGCCGGAAAAGTAAAGGAATATTATTCGGAGTTAACGGATATTCTCAGAACCTATATTGAAGAGCGATTTGATGTTATGGCAATAGAAATGACTACCGGCGAGATTGTTGATGGTTTAAAAGAATTCGCTATTAACGATGATGCAATGCAGAAATTGAAGGATAGTCTGGAATTAGCCGATTTGGTAAAATTTGCGAAAGCAAACCCAAATGCCTTAGAGAATGATACTTGTTTAAATAACGGAATCGATTTTGTAAATGAAACAAAGATGATTGAAGTAGAGTCAAAAGGAGAGGAGGTCGTCAATGTGGAATAATATTGATTTTGCAAGCCCTCAATTCTTTTATTTACTGCTTTTAATTCCGCTTTTAGTTTTGTGGTATTGGTTTAAGAATAAACAAAATTATGCTGAATTAAATTATTCCGATTTGAGCCGTTTTAAGGGTGTTCCTAAAACTATCAGGCAACGATTGATACATATTCCTTTTGTCTTAAAAATGATTATTTTAGGATTACTCATTATAGCTTTAAGCAGACCGCAAAGTACTGCTAAACAGCAAAATGTTTCTGTAAAAGGAATAGATATTGTGATGGCTTTGGATGTCTCGGGAAGTATGCTGGCACAAGATTTAAAGCCTGATCGTTTGGAAGCATCAAAAAAAGTAGCATCCGATTTTATTGAAGGACGCCCCAACGATCGTGTTGGATTGGTTATATTTTCGGGCGAAGCTTTTACTCAATGTCCGCTTACAACAGATCATCAAGTTCTGAAAACATTATTTAAAGACGTAAAAAGCGGAATGATTGAAGACGGAACTGCCATTGGCGATGGCTTGGCAACGGCTATAGCTCGTTTAAAAGATAGTCAGGCTGTTAGTAAAGTTATTATTTTGTTGACCGATGGAATTAGTAATATGGGTTCGTTAGATGCTTCTTCGGCAGCCGAAATAGCTAAAATGTTTGGCATTAGAGTTTATACTATAGGAGTGGGAACAATAGGAACAGCACCTTATCCCGTACAAACGCCTTTTGGTATCGAGTTGCGTCCTATGGAAGTAAAAATTGATGAGCCTCTGCTAAAACAAATTGCGGCCACAACAGATGGAAAATATTTTAGGGCAACAAGTAATAAAAAGCTTCAAGAAATTTACGCTCAAATCGATGAGTTGGAAAAATCAAAAATTGACGTAACGGTATTTAATCAAAAGACTGAGGAATTTAAACCTTATGCCTTGTGGGCATTATTCTTTTTTGTAATGTTAATGCTCTTGAAATACGTTTATTTAAAAACGATTCCTTAAAACGTATTATTATGGAAATGTTTCGATTTGAAGAAATAAATTATTTATATGCGTGGATATTAATCCCCTTGTTTTTTGTTTTCTTTTGGGTGATGATTCTAAGGAGAAAACGAAATATTAAACAATTGGGTGATAAGAATCTTATTGAGGCTTTAATGCCTAATCGCTCTAATTTTAAGCTTTGGATAAAATTTATCTTATTAAGCTTATCTTTCTTCTTTTTGATTTTAGGATTGGCAAATCCGCAAATAGGTTCCAAATTGGAAGAGGTGGAGCGTAAGGGTGTTGATTTGGTTATGGCTCTTGACGTATCTAATTCTATGTTGGCCGAAGATATTAAACCTAATCGTTTGGAAAGAGCAAAACGAGCAATTTCGCAACTTATTGATAGGTTAGAGGGAGATAGAATTGGTATAGTAGTTTTTGCAGGAAAAGCATATATGCAACTTCCGATTACTTCGGATTATAGTGCAGCAAAATTATTTTTATCTACCATAGATACCGAAATTGTTCCAACACAAGGTACCAGTATCGGACAGGCAATAGATTTGTCTTTAACGGCTTTTAGTGACAATAAACACGAGAAAGCAATAGTTGTAATTACGGATGGGGAAGATCATGACGACGATCCCATAGCCGCAGCTGAAAGCGCTGTTGCACAGGGAGTGAAAGTTTATGCCATTGGTATTGGTTTACCCGAAGGAGCTCCAATTCCAGAGTTTAGCAACGGACAGCAGATGGGTTTTAAAAAAGATATATCGGGAAAAACCGTTATTACTAAACTTGATGAATTAACTCTGCAAAAGGTGGCAACTGCCGGCGAAGGGATTTATGTACGAGCTAATAATACTTCGGCAGGATTGAATCAGGTATTTGAGGAAATTAGTAAAATGGAAAAACAGCGTTACGAAACAAAAATGTTCTCTGATTATGAAGACAGGTTTCAATATTTTATCGCTTTGGCAATATTTTTGTTAATTCTTGAACTCCTTATATTTGAAAGAAAAAGTCGATTTGCAGGTAAAATTAAATTGTTCGATAAATAAGAAGAAATGATGAAGAACATATTATTTATAGTCTTTATGTTTTCTGTTGCTTTTGTCAATGCACAAAGCGATAAAGCTTTGGTTCGACAAGGAAATAAATCGTATCAGAATAACGAATTTGCAAATGCTGAGATAAATTATCGTAAGGCATTAGACAAGAACCCGAATTCTTTGAGTGGCACTTTTAATTTGGCCGATGCTGTTTATG
The DNA here is from genome assembly GCA_021157585.1 of Bacteroidales bacterium. Classification (NCBI taxonomy): domain Bacteria; kingdom Pseudomonadati; phylum Bacteroidota; class Bacteroidia; order Bacteroidales; species Bacteroidales bacterium. The sequence goes on from JAGGWH010000110.1 coordinate 5,626, forward strand.
AGCAAAAGGATTTTGAAAAATCAGCCGAAATGTTTGCTAAGATCGGGCAAGCTGATTTAGCAAAAGAACAAAAAGGAATGGCTTATTATAATTTAGGTAATTCGCTTTTGAAAGCAAAACAGTACGAGCAAAGTATAGAAGCATATAAAATGGCATTACGTAATAATCCTGCGGATGCAGATGCCAGATATAATTTAGAATTTGCTCGACAAATGCTGAAAAATCAACAAGATAAAAAAAAGGATAAGCAGGATAAAAAAGACCAAGATAAGAATCAAAATAAAGATCAACAAAAAGATAAAAACGATAAAAAAGATCAGGATAAGAATCAAAATAAAGATCAGCAAAAAGATAAACAAGATAAAAAAGATCAAAATAAAGACCAGCAAAAACAGCAGGATAATAAAAATGATCAAGGAAAGTCCGAACAGCAAATGAACGACCAACAATCTAAAAAGATATCTAAGAAAGATGCTGAAAGAATGCTGGAAGCTTTAAAAAATAATGAGAAGAAAACATTAGAAAAACTTAAAAAAGGAAAAAAAGGAAAAGTAAGAGTTGTTAAAAAAGAAAAAGATTGGTAGTCTCTTTATAGAGCCTATAACCTTAGTTTTAATACTTTTGCAATTCGACCATATAAAAACTAAAGAAAAATGAATCGACTGCTATACTTACTCAGTGTACTTTTAATATCGCTTAGCTCTCATCTGTCGGCTCAGGAAGTAAATTTTTCGGTTAAAGCTCCTAACAGGGTGTCGGAGGGACAACGGTTTAGTGTAACTTTTGTTGCTAATGCCGATATTGATGAATTTAAAGCTCCTCCTTTTACGGGCTTTCAAATATTGAGTGGTCCTAATCGTTCTCAAAGTTCCAGTATATCCTTCGTTAATGGAAAAGTATCGCATAATGTCAGTATTTCTTATAGCTATATTTTTTATGCTAAAACAAAAGGAAGTTTTAATATTGGGTCGGCCACTTGTTCTGTCGATGGAGAAGAATACGCTACTAATCCTTTTACAATTGAAGTAATTGGTGGAAATAGTAATTCCAAAACCCTTTCCGGAAGTAATGCTGCTGCCACATCACAATCGCCTGATTTAGTTGCGGTTGATGATAAGCAGCTTTTTATTGAAGCTTTTGTAGATAAGAAAAAAGTATATCAGGGAGAACAGATATTATTAACACATAAAATATTTACTCTGGTTCCGGTCTCTAACCTGTCGGTTGATAAATTATCTTCTTATCCCGGGTTTTGGTCTATCAATTTATTGGATAATGGTCAGCAGTTAAAACAGTATAATCAAAATATAAATGGTAAGGATTATATTGTTGCCGATTTAAAACGCGAAGCTGTTTTTGCACAAAAGACGGGTAAAATAGAAATTCCCGCTATGGAATTAAGTTGTGTGGCTAAAATTATAAATAATAAAAAAAGAACAGCATCTAATGATCCATTTTTCGATAGCTTTTTTAACGATCCGTTTTTTAATAATGCATATCAAAGTATAGAAAAAAAACTACGCACAAAAAAAATTACAGTTGAAGTTTTACCCTTACCTGCAGAAAATAAACCGGAGAATTTTAGTGGTGCCGTAGGTGAATTTACCATAAGCTCAAATATAGATCAAACAAAGATAAAAACTAATGAAGCGGTAACTGTTAAATATACAGTAAGTGGAAAGGGAAATATTGATTTGATTCCTGATTTGTCTGTGCAGTTTCCTGCCGATTTTGAGGTTTATGATCCTAAAATTTCAACAAATATTCGCAAAGGAAGTACGGGTGTTTCCGGTTATAAAATTTTTGAATATACATTGATTCCTCGAAGCTCAGGAACTTACGATATTCCATCAGCAAGTTTTAACTTCTTTAATCCAAAAACAAAGCATTACGAATATAAAACAACAGATGCTTATCAAATACAAGTAGAGAAAGGCAATTTGTCAACAAGCTCAAATATGACTTTTGCCGGCGAAAACAAAGAAGATATTCGTTATATCGGGCAGGATATCCGTTATCTTACATCTTATCCTTATAAACTTCAACTTATTGGTAGTCATTTCTTTGGGTCTACTTTATTTTATATTTTATTGTTTTTGCCTTTAGTTTTAGTTCTTTTAATAGTAATTGTTTGGCGAAAAGAAATTAAAAAACGTAGTAACGAAGGATTGATGAAAAATAAGCAAGCTACCAAGCTGGCTAAGAAGCGTTTGAAAAAAGCCAATAGCTTTTTGAAAGCCGGTAACGATCAAGAATTTTATGTTGAATTATCTCAAGCACTTTGGGGTTATATTGCCGACAAATTTAATATTGGTCTGTCAGCTCTTTCCATTGAAACCGTTCACGATTATTTGACTGAGAAGAAAGTAAGTGCAGAGCTGATTAACGAGTTTACGGATACATTAAATGATTGTGAGTTTGCTCGTTTTGCTCCGGGAGATAAGGATGTTGCAATGGATAAGGTTTATAAAGAAGGCCTACAGATAATTAGTAAAATAGAAAGTCAATTAAAATAATTAAAGCGATGAATAGATTTGTATTAAGTATAATTATCGTTTTAGTGCAGTTGCCAATCTTGCTTTTCGGACAAGATTACCAAACGTATATTAAAGATGCTGAGCATTATTATGCTGAAGCTAAATATGATTCGGCAATTTTAACCTATCAAAAAGTATTAGACGAAGGTTATCATTCTACTGAGCTTTATTATAATCTTGGAAACAGTTTTTATAAACAAAACGAAATACCATCGGCAATTTTATATTTTGAAAAAGCTTTAAAACTTGATCCCGCTAACGAAGATGCTCTATTCAATTTAAAGTTAGCCAATACTCGTATTCAGGACAAGATAGAATCTTTGCCTTTATTGTTTTTTGTACGATGGTATGTTGGTTTGTACAATATGTTCTCGGTTGATAATTGGGCTAAGATTTCGTTGGTGCTATTTTCCATTTCTGCTTTGTTTAGCCTGTTGTATTTTTTGGGGAAGAGTATTTTTATGAGAAAAACAGGCTTTTATTTCGGCTTGATTTTTCTGTTTTTATCGGTTTCAGGACTATTCTTAACTTACAAAAAGCATATTAGTCAGATTGAGCAAGCACAAGCTATAGTGTTTAAGCCTTCTGTTACGGTTAAAAGCTCGCCTAATGCAAATGGTGTTGATTTATTTGTTATTCACGAAGGAACCAAACTATGGGTAATAGATAAAGTTGGGCAATGGTGCGAAATTAAAATCGCTAATGGTAGTATTGGCTGGATAGAAACAAAAACGATAGAATTGATTTAGTTTAAATACGCTTATACTCTCTTTTCTCATACATTCACCCGTTGACGGAGCACCTACTCCCTCATCTCGAACGCAGTGAGAGATCTTTGCATACTGAAGGAGATAGATCTAGGCTGAAAGTCTATATGTTGGAGCGGATTTGTAATCCGTTAAAAAAAACAATGTGCTATGGAACTCCGATTACAAATCGGTGCTAACAGTGCTAAATTGATTTCCTCCAAATCATTTCCAATTCAAACACACGAATTCCTCTATTCTTTCGTTTATTAACAATTGTATGTTATTAGAATGGAGGTGATGAAAATCTTAAACCTCTTTATTGTTGGTAATTTAGCGAAACATCTAATTCTATTGGTTATGCGTAAAGGCATTGTTAAATATTTTTTTGTTTTTATTTTCCTGATTGCGAATCTGCAAACAGTTGTTTGGGCGCAGTCGACACAATTAAAATCCGATCCGCAAAACAGCTTTAAAACAGCTGTTGATTTATATAAAAGCAATCGATTTGTGGCTGCTCAGCAATTGCTTAGCGACTTGCAATCTAACTCTCTTAGTAATGCGTTAAAACGTGATGTGGATTTTTATTCGGCTTTGACAGCTTTAAAATTAGGCTCTAAAGATGCTTTTTATCAAGCAGAAATGTTTAAAAAAAATCATCGTGTTTATAGCCAAATGGCAAAATTAGATCTATTGCTGGCGGATTATCAGTTTGAACATAGGCGTTTTAAACAAGCAATTATATTGTATCAGTCAGTTCAAATATCAGGTTTGAATCAAGCTGAAAAAGAGAAGTTCAATTTCCGACTTGGCTATTGTTATTTTTATACTAATCAATTTGATAAAGCGAATATTTACCTCTATAAAGTAAAGGATAGTAAATCTAAATATGCTCCTACTGCAAGCTATTATTACGGACATATTGCTTATCAAGAAGAAAAATACACTACGGCTTTAAAAGCTTTTAAGCAGATTCAAAACAGTCCGATGTTTAAAGATATTGTGCCATATTATATTGTGCAAATTGCTTTTAAGCAGGAGCAATATCAGTATGTTGCAAAAGATGCACCTGCTTTGTATAAAAAATCTAGCGATAAACGAAAGCCTGAAATAGCTCATATATTAGGCGTTTCTTTATTTAAAATTGAAAAATATTCTGATGCAATTGAGTATTTGGAGTATTACCGACAAGCTGTTAAAAGCGATTTTACACGTGCCGATTATTATCAGTTGGCATTTGCTTATATGAAGAGCGAAGAATATCAGCAGGCAATACGTTACTTTGAAAAAGTGAAAATCAAAGACGATGCTTTAAGTCAGAATGCATTTTATAATGTAGGTGCTAGTTATTTGCAGATGGGACAAAAGCAATTTGCGGGCGAAGCTTTTTATCGAGCTTATCAGTTGTCTTTTGACAAGCAATTACAAGAAGATGCGATGTTCAATTTTGCTAAGGTTTCATATGAGCTTAGTAACGACCCGTATAATAAAGCTATAAAAGCACTTTTAGAATTTATGACTAATTATCCAAATTCCAATCGCATAAGCGAAGCCAATGAATATTTGGTTAATCTGTTTTTGTCGGCTAAGAATTATAAAGGTGCTTTGGAAGAGATTGAGAGGATTCCCAATAAGAATAATCAACTGTTGGCAGCTTATCAAAGAATTACTTACAATCGTGCTATAGAATTGTTTAGAGAACGAAATTATCAGCAAGCATCAAAGCTTTTGAAAAAATCTGTTAATTATAACTACGACAAATTAACTCGAATAAAAGCACAATATTGGTTAGCAGAAACGTATTATCTGACAGGCAATTATAAAATGTCAATACAACTTCTTGGAGACTTAAAGCAAAATGGTTTTTCACGGCGATTGAATAATTATAAGCTTATTGATTACAATATAGCCTATGCGTATTTTCAAATGGATGACTTTGAAAACGCAAAAAAATATTTTATTCAATATATCCAAAATGCTAAGGTCGGCAATCCTCGTCTTGTAGATGCTTATCTGCGTATAGCCGATATTTATTTTATAGGAAAAGATTTTAATCAAGCAATTGCTAATTACGAAAAAGCGGAAAAAGTAAGTCAAAATTATTTGCCTTATGCTGTTTATCAAAAAGCACAAGCTTATGGTGGTAATGGCGATTTTGCAGAAAAAATCAGGGTGCTAAAAGCATTTACCGAAACGGGTCGCGATTTTGATTTAAGCGATGATGCCTTTGCAGAATTGGGAATAACATATTTGTTGATGGGTAGAGAATCGGAAGCAATCCAAACTTTTAATGCCCTTATTCAACGATTTCCCAATAGCTCGTTTTATAGAATAGCATTACTTAAAACAGGATTAGCATATTACAATTTAGATAATAGGAGTGAGGCATTACGCAATTTAAAGATGGTGGTTGAACGTTTTCCCGGCACTCAAGAATCTAAAGAAGCTTTGGTAAGTATCAGAAATATTTATGTTGAATCAAATATGGCGGATGAGTTTTTTGTTTATGTAAAAGATTTGCCCAACGCTCGTGTGAGTAGTTCAGATCAGGATACTATTATGTATCGCGCTTCGGAGAACGTCTATATGAATGGTGATTGTGAGGCTGCTGTTCCGGGTTTTTCAGAATATATTCAGAAATTTCCTGAAGGTGCTTTTGTTGTGAGTGCACATTATTATCGTGCCGAATGTTTACTGAAAGCCAATTTAATTAATCGTGCTGCCGAAGATTATAAATTTGTTACAGAACAACCCAACACTTTATTTTATGAAAGTGCTTTATCGAAAATAGCTTATATCTATCGTAATGAAAAGCAATTTAGAGAAGCACTGAATGCATATGCACGACTTTATAAGATTGCTTCGAGCGATAAAAATAGAATTATTGCCCGTGAAGGTCAGCTCGAAAGTTATCATCAGTTGAATATGTACGATTCTACAATGATGATTGCTCAGCAAGTTTTGCGTTCGCCTGATGCCGATGAGCAGAGCTATAAACGAGCACATCTTTATATGGCAAAAGCAGCCTTTAAAACCAATCAAATGGCTTTGGCTCAACGCGAATATAAAATTGTTGAAGGCTTGTTGGGAGGTAATGCATCGGCAGAAGCAAAATATCATTTAGCTCTTATTCAGTATCAGCTTGGCGATTATAAATTAGCCGAGAAAATGGTTTTTGAATTGATAAATGATTATGGTTCTTACGATTATTGGATAGCAAAAGGATTTATTCTTTTGGCTGATGTTTATGTGAAATATGGGAATACATTTCAGGCAAAACATACGCTTCAAAGTATTATCGATAACCAGTCGGATACGGCTTTAATCAATTCGGCTATGCAAAAAAAGCAAGCTATTTTAGAGTTAGAATATTTGGAAGAGCTGGAAAAACAAAATGAAATTGCTCCCGTGGATACAATCAGTACGATTAGTAATTTTAATAATTAAGAATTGGGAATTATGTATAATCAAAAGATATTTAAAATAGTATTAGTAATTGGTTTGTTCCTGAGTTTTGAATTTATAGCTATTGCTCAAACAATTACAGAAGAGGAAGTTACGGTTATAGCACCTTATAGCCCAACTATTTCTAAAGCGCAAAAAATCAATAATTTCCCAACAAGCGAGGAAAATACAAATACAAAATTTAAGCTGGAGTATTATACCAACCCTAAATTAATCTCAACCATTTTTGAGTTGGAAGACCTAAAAGCAGCACGTTATATTAGTCCAAAAGAACCAAAGTATAAACAAAATGTGGTAATTGCCGGAATGGGTTTATATACAACGCCTTATGCGGAATTATTTCTAAACGGAAAATTAAATAGAAATTTTACTTTGGGATTGCATATAAAACATTTGTCGAGTAAAGCTTCGGTAGAAGATTATGGGTATTCAGGCTTTAGCAAAAGTGGGGCTGAGGTTTGGACTAAGAA
>JAGGWH010000111.1 GCA_021157585.1 Bacteroidales bacterium
TAACGAGCAATTGCATCTCTGTTTATGTGAATTTCCATATAAGGTTTACCCACAACTCTATCGGCAAAAACCGACATTTTGGATACACCTTCAACATCTTTAAGCAGAGTTTCTATTTGTAAACCTGTTTTTTCGATACTCTCCAAATCAGGACCAAAAACCTTAATTCCCATTGGGGCACGCATTCCGGTTGCCAACATAACTAATCTGGTTTGAATAGGTTGTAATTTAGGTGCTGATGTTAAGCCCGGAATACTTGAATTGGCTATAATTTCGTTCCAAATATCATTTGGTGACTTTATTTTATCTCGCCATTGGCGGAAATATTCTCCGTCATCGTCAGGGATTAATTCGTCTTTTTCAATAACTACAAAACCATTCTTTGGATTATATTTTGTTCCATCTTTTAGAACAAAAGCCCCATCATCAGTTTTAAAACGAATACGATGTCCGCTTTCGTCAAGAATGTATTCCGATTTGTAATTAATTACGTTTTCAAACATCGAAATTGGTGCAGGGTCGAGAGCCGAATTTACACGCCCCCATTTTCCAACAACATTATCTACCTCGGGTATACTGTTTACTTTTTTATCTAACAAACGGATTACATCAATGTTTTCTTCAACTCCCGAATGTGGCATCGTGGTTGGCATTAATAAGAATGAGCCTTCGTCAAGCGATGGCATAAATTCTTTACCAATACCGGGGAATGTTTCATCTATCGCCTGCCAAGTTTCTGTATCTGTTACAAATTTTGGCATAAAACCAAACATTTTATCGAAACCTTGCCAAGCAGTAATTCCAAAAAGAATAACAAAGATAGGAAGTGATAAGAATTTCCATTTATTGTTTAATGCCCAGGTTAGAATGCGAGGATATAAGTAGATAATTGAACTCAACAAACTCAGAACTAATGCAATCATAAAACCTACAAAAAGCATATTAGTAAACTCGCTATATTGTGCCCCCAGTGGCATCCATTGTGCCGAAAGGTATTTTACAACTACAAATAATATTAAACTAATATTTATATAATTAATATATTTTGATTTGCTTTCTTTCCATAAATATCCAAAGAAATTGTTTACAGCATAAAGAATTACTATAATTGCGAGAAAATAATTCCCAAGAACAATAAGTGTAATTCCTGCAGCAGCCAAAATTATATTCAAATACCTTCGAATTTTTTTACCATTTACATTGATAGAAAATATAATGTGAGCCAAAGTTGGTATTATTACCAAGCCAATTATAAGAGCAGCAAGCATCACAAAAGTTTTTGTAAAAGCTAAGGGCTGAAACAATTTACCTTCGGCAGCTTGCATTGCAAATACCGGCATAAAACTAATTACAGTTGTAGCTATTGCAGTTAAAACTGCTGGTGCAACTTCAATAGTAGCGTTATAAATCACATTCATTAAATCCTTGCCTTTGGCTCCTTTGTTTTCGGGCAATCCAGTATGCCGAATTATATTTTCGGTAAAAACCACGCCTACGTCTACCATCACACCAATGGCAATAGCAATCCCCGAAAGGGCAACTATATTAGCATCTACCCCAAACTGACGCATTGCAATAAAAGTCATTAATACGCCTATTGGCAATAAACTTGAAATTAAAAAAGAGGCACGTAGATTGAAAACCAAAATTAGCACAACCAAAATACTGATAAGAATTTCTAATGATAGAGCTTCTTCCAGTGTGCCAAGTGTTTCGTGAATTAAACCCGAACGGTCGTAAAAAGGAATAATAGTAACTTTGGAAACCGTTCCGTCTTTTAAAGTTTTTGAAGGTAATCCGTTAGCGATTTCATTAATTTTATCTTTAACATTATTGATAACTTCCAAAGGATTTGCACCATAACGAGCTACAACTACACCGCCAACAGCATCGGCACCGCCTTTGTCTAAGCCTCCTCTACGAGGAGCAGGACCAAAATTAACACGAGCCACATCTTTTATGCGAATAGGCACATTGTTTTTTACTGTTACCACCGATTTTTCAAGGTCTTCCAAAGATTTTACATAACCTAAAGCACGTATTAAATACTCGGCTTTATTAAATTCAATGGTTCTTGCACCAACATCGAGGTTCGATTCTTTCACGGCATTAATAATCTGTCCAATCGTTACTCCATGTGCTTTCATTGCATTTGGGTCTATATCAACTTGGTATTCTTTGATATAACCACCAATAGAAGCAACTTCGGAAACACCTTTTGCCGATGTTAAAGCATATTTTACATAGAAATCTTGAATAGAACGTAGTTCTTGCGGATCCCAACTTCCGGCAGGTTTTCCATTTTTATCCCTACCTTCAAGAGTGTACCAATAAACCTGACCCAGTGCTGTGGCGTCGGGACCTAAGGTAGGCGTAACACCTTCGGGCAAAGTTCCCGCAGAAAGCGAATTGAGTTTTTCTAAAATTCGGCTTCTACTCCAATAAAATTCAATGTTTTCATCAAAAATTATATAAATGCTTGAAACGCCAAAAATAGAATTACTTCGTATAGTTTTTACACCCGGTATTCCTAATAAGGCTGTTGTTAAAGGATATGAAACTTGGTCTTCGATATCTTGTGGCGAACGACCTGTCCATTCGGTGTAAACTATTTGCTGATTTTCTCCAATGTCTGGAATGGCATCTACCGGTACAGGGTCGCTCGGTAGAAAACCTGTATCCCATCCAAAGGGCGAGTTTACTATCCCCCAAGCCAAAAAGACTGTAAGTAAAAGAATAGTAACTAACTTATTTTCTAAAAAGAATTTTATTATTTTGTTTAACATTGTGTTATACTTTAAATTTATAATTTACAACTTCAAAAATACTAATGAGCATGTTCTGTATGACTATCTTCACCAGTTTCTGCATGATTATGCTCGTGGGTTTGATTATTAATTATTTTTTCCATAGGAATAACTCCTGCACCTTCTTCGTAAACCATTTTACCACCAAGGTGTGCAGTGTAAGCTAATAAGCCAGATGCAATAATTAAAAAAGAAGTCATAATTATTAATTCTTTTATTTGTATTTTATATCTACGTAAGATTAACCATATAGAAATTGCAGTAAACATTGATGTTAATATATATCCTAGAGTTTTATGAACTTCCATGATTTCATGAATTTTATTATTATGAGCTAAACTTTCTTCGGCAAATATGCCTGATATAATAGCTGCTGCAGCTCCAATTGTACCAAGTACTAGATTTCCTAATAGTATATCTTTAAATAATTCTCTTTTATTTTTAATTAAAACTGCTAAGACAGCAAATAGTACAGAAGTTATTAAAAGAGCAATTGGAAAATGAACGATTAATGGATGTAATGATTTCATAATTTTATTATTTTAAAGAATTTATTATTCGTTGCATTTTCTCATAAATCTCGTTTGCGATAGTTTTCATTTCATCATTATTTATATCGGCAACCATAGATTTTGGATTGATAATGGCTATTTCAATTCCGTTTTCAACTTCTTGAAGCATTACATTACAAGGTAGAATAGTTCCTATTTTATTTTCTGCATTTATTGATCGCAATGCAAAAGCAGGATTACAAGCACCTAAAATTCTGTATTGTCTGAAATCAACATCCAACTTTTCTTTTAATGCTTTGTTTACATCGAATTGTGTTACTATTCCAAAGCCTTCTTTTTGAAGTTCTTCTTTAATTATTTCAGTTGCAGTTTCTAAATCTGCATTTATTGTTTTATTGATATAGTATTTCATTTCTAAATATTTTGACGTTAATAAATATGTTGTGTAAAAATAGTACAACAAAACCTTATTAATACACTTTTTAAAAAGTGGTATTAGCATCTATGTAAATAAGATGTAATTTACACGTGCATTAGAAAAGTAACGGTATCAGATAAGAAATACGCCAAATTCGGATTGAACATCCGTTTCGCACAGAGATGGCGATGGATATATATTTGTAGTATGATAATTTGCAATAAAGAAATTTATTTCCTCAATTTGAAACAAGGAAACAAAATTCAAATCAATTGTTTTTTCAGTTGAAATTGAAAACCTCTCATTTACAAAATCATCGGAGATTTTAAATGTTTCTATTTTATCTTCGCAAGAGCTATGGTATTTTTGTTGATTGCTACTTGTTGCAGCAGTGTTGGTCATTTCGCAATGTTCCATATCGGCACAGCAACTTTCAGTCTCTTGAAAAATGGCGGTGCTGTATAGTTCTCCGTGTGAATAATGTTTATGGATATTAACACCTATAAAACTTATAAGGAAAACAATGGAAACTAATATGTTAATGACTTTCTGCATATGTTATTTATAATGGATCAAAATTACGACAAGAAACCATAAATCTCTTATACAATTTTGGATAATACTTGTATAATTTTTGGATTTAACATTTCTTATGACAATTTTAATATTCTAAAAGCGCCTCTAATAACTATTACAAAAACAATACAAGCAATAATTAAGTCTGGTATTAATGAGCCTGTAAACATTACAATAAAACCGGCAACGATAACACTTAAGTTTATTATAATATCGTTTGATGTAAAAATTAAACTTGCTTTTATATGAATTTCTTCTTTATTTTTGGACTGCAGCATCAAATATAAACTAATACCGTTTGCAATTAGTGCAAATATTGAAACAATAATCATTATAGAAAAATCGGGTATTTGTTCTATTTCCAAAAATCTCCTTATTACTTCTGAGAACCCTAAAACAGCAAGTATTATTTGAAAATATCCTGCGAGTTTGGTTACTCGTTTTTTTCGGACTAAAGTACCGCCAACAGCAAAAAGACTAATTGCATAAACAAAACTATCCGATAACATATCTAAACTATCGGCAACCAAACCCATTGATTTTGAGATTAAACCTGTTGTCATCTCAATAATAAAAAATGCCAGATTTATTAATAGAACTAACCAAAGTATTTTGGATTGTTTTTTATCTGGATTAATATCAATATCTTCATTTGTTTCCTCTGTCGCCAATACTTTACACGACAAGTTTAAACTGAAAATAGCATCGTTTATTTTCGGGTTTTCTTTTTTTAGTATTAAAGTCAATGTTCTTTTTTCTAAATCAAAATACATTGCTTTAATCTCTTTAAATTGAGAAATCTTAATCCTAATCAAGGACTCCTCAGAGCCACAAGTCATTTTGTCAATATGGTATATTTTTTTAATCAACTACCTTTTCTTTAAAACTGCATTTAAAGGAATAAATACACCTACTTTTAAACCCAAATTAAATTCATCGACAGGTGTGTAAAGAAACATAAAGAAGTTTCCAATTTTACTCAACTTAATATTAGGACCTGTCTGTACAAAAAACTTGTGATTATCTAAATTATATTCTTCTGCAATAACCCAAGATACCGGCACTTTTTTATCAAAACCGATAAACCAATATTCATTAAAATTATAGATAGCATTTACCCCTGCGGTATAGCCTACTGAGGTATAAAACTTTTTATTGAACAAGGCTCCAAGTTCACCGTGCAGTAAAACTCTTTCTTTGTATCCTCCTTTTAAATCATAGATTAAAAGAGGATTAACTCTGATTCCTGTGATTAATCTGAATTTTTCAGGCGTTTTATTATTTTCTTGTGCTCTTATTTTTACCGAAAATGAAAGAAAAATAATAATAACAAATATCGTAAATATATTTTTCATTGTATATAATTTTAAACTCAATACAAAAATACTGTTTAAAGAGTGCAATTTTGTTGCAAAGTTACTTTTGACAATTACTACATATACCTTTTACAACAAAATTGGCTTTGTTAAGAGTATAGCCTGCAGGCAAATCAATTTCCGGAATAGGTATTTCAGGCAAACAATATGTTTGTTTACATTCTGTACAATGAAAATGAACGTGTAAATCGCTTGGATTACAATCACAAGTATCGTGGCAAACTGCATATTTTATCGAACCTGTTCCATCATCAACACAGTGAATTATCTTTTTTTCTTCAAAGGTTTTTAATGTACGGTAAAGAGTAGATTTATCAGATTGAGCAAATCTTTCTTCTAACTCTTTTAAACTTATTGCAACTTGTTTCTTGCTTAATTCTTCAAGAATTAACTCACGCATTGCAGTTGGTTTAACCTTTTTATTTTCGAGTTTTTTATCTATTTTATTATTATCCATTATGGTGTTTTTTATATGATTTAATCCGAATTATGCATTTGTAAAATACTTGCAATATAATAATCTTATTTTTTACACTTTCGCAAATGCAAGATAAATACTTTATGATTAAGTAGTTTTCAATACTTTGTATCAAAACCTATCTAAAAATCAAAAGCTTCATTCAATAAAAATTCAAATGCATAATTCGGTTTTAAGCATACTTATTTATAATAAAATACATTAATCATCATCACCCAATTCGTCTTTATCCATATCTGAGAAAAGATAATAGGCTTTGTTTAAAACAACACGAACATCTTCCGGCAATTCTTCAGGGAAATTAACCTGAGTATAACCGTCGTCGCTTCTCCCTTTTATAATTTCTGTCATTTTAAATTTTGTATTTTCATTGTTTTCTTCTTCAACTATAAAAATATACGATTTAACACCCTGAGTTACAATAGCATCGTTTGGCAAAGTTTTGACATAATTTTTATCGGTATGTAAATGCCCTGTAATATACATTCCGGGAATTAATTCTATTTTATCTTCTAAAATATTAGCGTGAATATGAACCGATCGAGTATCGTTTTCGAACTGTTTACCAATAGCAAAAATTTCGGCAGTATATTCCTTTTGTTCTTTATTAGAAACGGTAAAATGAATTTTCTGACCTATTTTTAATAAATAAACGTCTTTTTCGTAAACTTTAAAATCGGCGTGTATTTTACTGTTATCTGCCAATTCAAACATTTTTGTTTTTGTATCAACATAAATACCAACCATTATATTTACCGAGTTTACAAAACCTGAAATGGGTGAGATAATATTAATAGTATTCGAGATCTTACCTTTTTTAACTTGCTCAGGCGATAAATGCAATAGCAATAAACGAGACTTTAAACTCTCATATTTTACCTTTGCATTATTATATTCCGATTTTGCTTTCTGATAGTCTTTTCCTGCTCCAACATTATTGTCGAAAAGTTCTTTTTGTCTTTCGTACTCCTGTTTTAAGTATTCTAAATTATTGGAAATAGTAGCAAACTCTTCTTGTACTGTAATATAATCAGGGTGTTCCAAAACGGCTAAGACTTGACCTTGTTTCACCTTATCGCCTTGAAAGACCTTGATGCTTTTAACATTTCCTCCAAGAATTGCGGTAACACCTGCTCTGTCTTTTGGTGCTACTTCCAATTGTCCATTAATTTTGACAACTGTCGTTAAATTACGCATCTCAAAATTACCAATTTTTAGATTTAAGAATTTTTGTTGTGCCTTGTTTAATACCACAACACCTTCTTCTCCTTCTTCATTATGTTCGTGCTCTTCAGTTTCTGTATTAGCATTATTAGAACTGCACGAAACAAAACCTGTAATTGTTACCAATGCTATTAATACTATGTATATTTTCTTTTTCATTACTCTATATTTTTATCGCGATATCGCGGGTTATTATTTTCCTGTTAAATATTTTATTTCTATTGTTAATTCAAAGAATTTTTCTTCTTGTTGTAAAAAATCCTTTTTAATCATAATTGCAGCCTCAATATTTTGGATAAACTGAACATAAGAAATACTTCCCGATTTATATGCCAGCGTTGATGCTTCAATCTGTTCATCTGCCAAAGGCAAGGCTTCGTTTTTGTAATAATCAATCAAATCTTTATAAACCAAATACCGGTTATGCTTTTGCTGATATTGAGTATTAATCTCAATACTTTTTTGCTGATATTTCTGTCCGGCAATTTCGTAGTTTATGCGAGATGCTTTTGTCTTTCCGTTTTGTGAAAATAAAACTATTGGAACCGAAACTCCTACTTGCCAGGCATTAAAGCCCGAAGCACCGTCAATGCTTTGCATCTTATATTCCAAATTCAGTTTTGGCAAGAAACCTGACTTCTCGGCTTTCCAATTTGATTTGGCAAGTTCGGTATTGTTGGCATAATAGTCTAAAATAGGACTATTACTTAAACTATCTTGCAATGGAATAACTGTATTTTCTTTCATTTCACTATTCTCAAGCTCAAATGCTTTCGGATATAACAAATACCGGTTTAGATTCTGCAAAGCCATTAAATAATTGCTTTCCGCCATTTTAACTTCAACTATTAATTGCTTGTATTTAGCAGAAGCCGATAAATATTCAATTTTTGAAGTAGCATTTGTTTTATATCTTATTTGTGCCGCTTTTTCGAAATTTGCATACAAACTATCCAATTCTTTGTACAAATCCATTTGCCTTTTCGCATATAAAGTTCTATACCAAGCAATACTTACATCTTTAACAATTTTTTGTTCGGTTAATGATTGAGCCGAAAGTGCTAAATTAACTCGTTTGTTTGCCTGTTTCGATTTTGCAGGAATTCCAAATAAATTAATATCGCTTTGTTCAACACCTATTTTGTTTTGGATACCTAACTCACCATTACCTACTTCTTCTTTTCCTGTATAAACAGATGTAGTTCCAAAATCGTAAGCCGTTGCTTTAAGTGCTCTTTGTTTTTCAACATCTAATTTAGCCATTTTAATTGCAGGATAATTTTCTTTTGCTAAAGCAATGGCTTGCTGTAAGGTAAAAGTAGTATCCTGAGCCATACTATTTTGCGAAAAACCCAATCCGAAAACAATTAAAACCACTGCTATTGCAGGATTTAACTTTGTTCTTTTCATATTTGTTTTTTTAGTTTCAACCCATTTATACAAAATTGGTAATACAATTAAGGTTAAAAGTGTTGATGTTAACATACCGCCAATAACCACAGTTGCTAACGGGCGTTGTACTTCGGCTCCTGCCGATGTTGATATTGCCATTGGTAAGAAACCAAGAATATCTGTTGAAGCAGTTAATAAAATAGGTCTTATTCTACGAATTGAGCCTTTTTTAATAATATCTTTAAGATTGAATTTTCCTTCCGATTTTAGTTCGTTAAAACCTGAAATAAGTACCAATCCGTTAAGAACAGCAACGCCAAAAAGCACAATAAAACCAACACCTGCCGAAATACTAAAAGGCATATCTCGAAGATAAAGTGAAAATATTCCGCCCACTGCAGCAAAAGGAATAGCAACATAAATCATCATAGTTTGTTTAAACGAGCCTATGGCAAAATATACCAACATAAAAATCAACAATAATGCAATAGGTACTACCATAGTTAAACGCTTGGTTGCGCGTTCCAAATTCTCGAAAGCACCACCGTAGCGAATATAATATCCGCTTGGCAATTTCAGTTTTGCATCTAATGTTTCTTGAATTTCGTTTACCAAAGACTTAATATCTCTATCATCCACATTTACCCCAATATAAGTTCTTCGGTTGGTGTTATCTCTACTAATTTGCATTGGTCCGGGCTGATACGATACATCGGCAACCTCTTTCAACGGAATTTGATTTCCATCAGGCAAATTCACATAAAGGTTTCGGATATTATCGATATTTTTACGATGTGCTTCGTCTAAACGCACCACCAAATCGAACATTCGTTCGCCTTCGTAAATTCTACCTGCAACATCGCCACTAAATGCGGTTTCAACTAATTTGTTTAAATCGCTAATATTCAAGCCATATTGTCCCATTTTTGTGCGGTTGTATTTTACGGTTATTTGAGGTAATCCTTTTACAGCTTCAGCTTTTATACCCGAAACGCCCCTAATACCCGATATTAAGCCAGCAATCTCTTGTGCTTTATCCGATAAAATATTTAAATCGTCACCGTAAAGTTTAATGGCAATATCTTCTCTTACGCCTGTCAGCAATTCGTTGAAACGCATTTCGATAGGTTGTGTAAATTCAAATCCGATACCGGGTATTACACTTAGACTTTCTTCCATAGCTTCAACCAATTCGTGCTTAGAGTCGTATTTCCATTCCGATTTGGGTTTCAAAATCACAAAACAATCGGCAATATCTAAAGGCATAGGATCCATTGGTAAAGTTGCAACACCAATTCGCGATTGGACACTTTCTATTTCATCGGGAAATTCTTTTAAAAGGATTTGCTGTGCTTTGGTAGATATTTCTTCTGTTTCGCTAAGTGATGAACCAGGTTTCAGAAATATCTGAAAAGCCAAATCGCCTTCGTCTAATTTTGGGATAAACTCTGAACCCATTCTCGAAAAAACAAAACCACCTGCAATAAGCAGTACAATAGCCGTTGCAACAATAGCCTTGCTATATTTTAAAGCCCAATCGATAAGCGGGCTATAAGCCTTTTCGACAGCAATAATGGCTTTGTCCCCAAAAGATTTTTTATCGGTTTTTGGTGCTTTTAAAAATGTTGCAGATACCATTGGAATATAGGTGAGTGATAAAATCATCACTCCAATTACAGCAAAACCAAAAGTTAGAGCCATTGGAATAAACATTTTACCTTCAACACCTTGCAGGGCAAGAATAGGAATAAAAACAAGTAGAATTATTAACTGACCAAAAAAGGCAGAATTCATCATCTTACTTGCCGATTTATAAGCCAATTCATCTCGTTTTTCTTGTGATATTTTTGTGCCGATTAAATTCTTACGATGCAGGTAAAAAATCATACTTTCTACAATGATAACAGCTCCGTCTATTAATATTCCAAAGTCTAAGGCTCCCATACTCATAAGGTTTGCCCATACGCCGAAAATGTGCATCATAATAAAAGAAAACAGTAATGCCAAAGGAATTGTAGATGCTACAATTAAACCACCGCGCACGTTTCCTAAGAAAATAACGAGAATAAATATTACGATTAAGGCTCCCATTGCTAAGTTTTCGGCAACAGTAGAAGTAGTGCTTTTTATTAGTTTACTACGATCTAAAAAGGGCTTAATTGTAATACCTTCCGGTAATGACTTTTGAATTTGCACCACTCTTTCCTTAACCAAATTGATAACATCGTTTGAGTTTCCGCCTTTAAGCATCATTACAATTCCGCCTACGGCTTCGCCTTTTCCATCTTTCGTAAAAGCACCATAACGAACAAAACTTCCAAATTTAACATCAGCAATATCTCTTATAAAAACAGGACTACCATTAATATTTTTCACAAAAGTATTTTGAATGTCTTTTTTTGAACGCATTAATCCTTCGCCACGAATAAAGTTGGCTTGATAATTCTTTTCGATATAAGCACCGCCTGTATTTTGGTTGTTTTTATTTAAAGCATCGAAAACCTCAGACATAGTTATATTCATACTTCTGAGTTTATCTGGGTTTATAGCAACTTCGTATTGCTTAACATGACCTCCAAAAGAGTTTACTTCAACCACACCCGGCAACATTGCCATTTGTCGTTTTACAATCCAGTCCTGCATAGTGCGCAACTGCATATCGTCATATTTATCTTCAAAACCGGGTTGCACCTCCAAAGTATATTGGTAAATTTCTCCCAGTCCTGTACTAATTGGTGCCATAAACGGCTCACCAAATCCTTCGGGTATTTTTTCTTTTACTTCGTTAAGTGCTTCGCTTACCAACTGACGCGGTAAATAAGTTCCTGCATCATCAGAAAAAACAATGGTTACAACCGAAAGTCCGAAACGCGAAACACTTCGTATTTCTTCTACATTTGGCAGATTGGCTACTGCTAATTCCACCTGATAGGTAACGAATTTTTCTATGTCTTCTGTTCCTAAATTAGGTGCCGTGGTTATTACTAAAACCTGATTGTTAGTGATGTCAGGTACTGCATCAATGGGC
Source organism: Bacteroidales bacterium (assembly GCA_021157585.1). Lineage (NCBI taxonomy): Bacteria > Pseudomonadati > Bacteroidota > Bacteroidia > Bacteroidales > Bacteroidales bacterium. The sequence continues at coordinate 11,812 of JAGGWH010000111.1, forward strand.
ACTCTTGTCATTGAATAAATTCCACCGATTATTAATCCAAGTGTCATTAACCAAATGAGTACCTTATTTTTTATTGAAAAATGTATTATTTTGTTTATCATAATTTAGACTTTATGATTTAGATATTAGATCAATACCTAAAATTTGATTGTTAAATATTAAGAAATAGGTTGCTTAAATGCGTTCGCAAACACATACAGGCAAATAATGTGTTATTACGAATTACACATTGTTGATTTCAAATGATAAGGGTGAGCCTCGGGTAGGAGAGTTGCTTATTAATACACAATAATAAGGGGTATTATCGTTAAGGCTTATAAAATTATTTACTTGAGAATGTAAATCTAAATCAAATAAATTAGAAAGAATAACTGCATAAAGAACGGGCAATTCTTTTATAGTATTAGTGAAGTTATTAGTTCTAACTTTATCAGAATCTATATTATTAAAATAATGGCAATGAATGGGATTGTCATTATGATGATGCTCAACATCAGACGAAAAATCATAATGATGATCGTGAGGAATAACAGAATGCGTGAATATAATCAAGCCTACGATTAGCAAGACAATAGATGTGATATTTTTGTAATTCTTATTCATTTTACCGATGCAAATATACGGTTATATTCTTGCAACCGTGTTGCAAAGTTATTTTTTATAACTTTTACAAATGCCTTTGACAACAAAATTTGCACTTGAAAATTTAAATCTATCTAATAAACTAACTTGGGGAACAGCTTAATCTTTTATACAATAGGTTTTTCCGCATTTCCTTGAATCATAATTTTGTTATTGTCTGAAGTGTTTGGCATAGCCCTAGCAAATTTTTGCCTTTTGCTTTTGAACTGCTGGTCTTAGCCTTTGAATTGTAAATGGATTAACCGTAATATTTTAATGATTTGTCTATACACCTAATTTCGGTCAGGAGACCGTGTTTTTTATTAAGCTTTTTTCTCTATTCGGATACGTGCATCAACAGCAATAACCTTATCTTCTGTTCCTAAGAGAGGATTCAAATCTAATTCTTTAATTTCCGGAGCCGCCTGCAATAGTGCGGACAAACGCCAAATCACATCTGCAAATCTATCCTCATTAATTCCTGCTTTTCCTCTAATGCCTTGAATAATTGGATAACTATTTAGGCTTTTAATCATTTTTTGAGCCTCAGAATAAGAGATAGGAGCTAAGCCGTAACTGATGTCTTTTAGTACTTCGATAAAAATACCACCCAATCCGCATAAAATCATATGACCAAATTTATCCTCGTATTTTGCTCCGACAAATAGTTCGATTCCTGAAAGCATAGGTTGTATCAATACCGCTGTTGTATCAGGAATTTTCATCATTCTATTGAATTCTTTTTTAACGGTTTTGGCATCTTTTACATTTAAAACAACTCCTCCTACATCCGATTTATGAATCGGTCCAACTACTTTCATAACAACGGGAAATCCCAGTCGTTCTGCTTGAGAAACAGCAATATCAGCACTACCGCAAGTTGACTCACCTGCTCTTCTAATGCCTGCACCATCTAACAATGACCGAACTGCAGAAGGCGATAAATACCCATTTTCATTACTATCGATAATAGCTTGAATATATCCGAAATCAATATCAGGATAATCTTGATCTTCTTTTTCCGGTAAAGGTGTATTGTAAACTCGAGCAAGTGCATTTCCCAAATTTACTTCATCAGGGAAGTTGAGTTGCCCTTTTTCCAAGAAGAAAGTAACTTCTTTTGATGCTGTGAATGTGGATGGAAGAACAGGATAAATAGGTTTTTTAGAAGATTTTATCTTTTTATCTAGTAGTTCATAAACATCAAAGATGGGAGATAGTCCAGGAGTTCCAAAAATCACTACCATTCCATCAATTTGATCAAAATCGTTATTTACAGCATCTATAATAATTCCTAATTGTTCTGCTGTTCCCGTTGCTAGAAAATCAATTGGATTTGCCACGGATGAGCCCGGAAATAGTTTTGCTTTTAATTCTTCCGCTTTTTCTCCACTTAGCGATGGAACCTCTAATCCTCCTTTTGAAAGAGCATCGGTAAGCATAACTGCAGGACCTCCGGCATGTGTAATAACAGCTAAGTTTTTCCCTTTTAGAGGTGGATACATAAATACTGAGGCAACTGCAATTAAATCTTCGCGACCAAAACAACGAACGATTCCAGCCTTTTGAAACAGAGTATTAACGGCTTCGTCGGGACTGGCTAATGCGCCGGTATGTGATGATGCTGCGCGGCTACCTGCTTCTGATGATCCTGCTTTAATAGCAGCAATTTTACAGCCTTTTTGAATAAGTGATTGTGCGTGTTTTAGTAATTTTTGAGGCTTATTAATGGTTTCTATATAAAGTAGTTTAATCTTACTCGATTTTTCGGTATCAAAAGTATTATCAAGATGTTCGAGTAAATCTTCTACACCTAATTGTGCAGAATTTCCTACAGCAAAAATATTTGAAAAGCTTAGACCTTTAGCAATGCCGGCTTCCATAATAAAAGCTGCTGTTGCACCTGAGCCCGAAATAAAATCACATCCTTTAGGGTCGAGTTTGGGAATAGGCTCGGTAAAGATACTATGATGGTTAGGCGTTAAAATGCCTGTGCAATTTGGACCAATCAATGCGCCATCGTATTTATTTATTTGATCTACTATCTGTTTTTCTAATTCGGCACCGGCTTCGTTTTCTTCGCTAAATCCTGCCGAAAGAATAATAAAAGCTTTGGTGTCTTTTTTCTCTGTCAGGATTTGAATTGCTGGCAAAGTATATTTAGCTGCAATAGCGATAATCGCTAAATCAACTTGAGGAAGGGCGTTTAAATCTTTATAACTTACGATTCCTTGTACTTGTTCTTCCTTAGGATTTGAAACATAGAGTTTTCCAGAGAAATTACCGTCAATTAAATTTTTTAAAACCTTTCCTCCAGGTTTATGAATATCGTTTGAGCCCCCGATTATGACTATGCTTTTTGGATTAAATAGTTGATTAGCAATCATTTTGTGTTTTTTAGATAATTAGCTTGAGCAAAATTACTGCTTTATTTTGCATTCTGTGAATTCTTAAACAAAAAAAACCCGCCTTTTTTTAAGGCGGTCTGTGTGAAAACCAAATGCATTAATAAATATAATCCGGATTTCTATAATCGGCTTGTTCTAAATACCAATCATTAAATAAACTTCCACTACTTTCTACCCAATCAATAAATTTTAAATGTGCCTGATCAACAGACGATTTTTCTATTGGATAATCAAATTGTGTAGGGATATTAATTACCCAAGGAAGGTTATCAATCGTTTTATAATATTTTTCTGTTCCTGCATCCGAATCATCATTATACTGTCCAAAATAACTTAAATCAGCCAAATCCGTTGGTGAATAATTGGCCATATGAATTTCTCTGCCTCGCTCCTGATTCACGATTATAAAAGGATTGAATGGCGCCACGCCAAACTGTGCAAATGGGATTGGAGTTGCGAACTGTATTTCTACTTGAATTATTTCTGTGGGTGCTGCATAAGCTTTGGAAGGATCTGTATTTCCGTATCCATGATTCCAAGCATCATCAAAAACAATAATTGTTGCATTAGTTTGACCTGCTTCTGTACCGTTAGTGTTGGAAATAATATATCCTTCTTCCAGTGCATTTCCTGTAACACTACTAACTTGATCGCTTAAAACGTTTTCTAGTGTAAAGCCGAAACCGTTATGAAATCCTGCTCCAATAGCGCGAACCACAAACTCACCTTTTAGTTTTGTTACTTCATTATCAATATTGCTAATAGTATTGAAATTATAATCAACGATTAAATCGTTAAAATCATAATCTCCTTTGGAAGGCCATAAATCTTCAAATGCAAGTGTTGCATAATTGCCTTCGCTTGGATAATAACTGTTAAAAGCTGATTCGGCATCTTCAGGAAAATCATCAAAACTGTCCGGGACACCATCACCATCAGTATCATTATCTACTTCGCCAATAATAGGGAAGAAACCTGGCTCAACAGCCGATATAGGATCAACAGTAGCATAGAATACAGCATCGTTAAAATCATCATCACCACCAGGGCGTTGTAAATCTTCAAAAGAAATTATGAATTTCTCACGACTGGCATCTTGTAATAAAACAACATGCTGTTGGTAGGTAGGATCTGTTTCGGGGTTTAAGTTTTCGTGCGAAAATAAATTATCGATTCCTTCACCAACCGTTCTTGCTCTATCATCGTAAGCATCGGTGATTAACAGCCAACCTAAAGACGTCCCTGCAGGAAAATTACCAATATAAACTTTATCGCCTGAATATAATCCTCCGCCACTATTTTTAAAAGATACATTGGGAAAAATAACTGTTACATCAGTAATATCATCAACGCTTTGAGGTGGATTGTTTTTATCAAAAGTGTAGAAAGCTAAAGTATTCAGATATCCAGCA
>JAGGWH010000112.1 GCA_021157585.1 Bacteroidales bacterium
AGAACACTAAGATCCCCATCATAGTGTAGAAACCAAAGCGTTCACCCATGTTAGCAAAAAATGCAACATAAAGTCCTTTAGGATGTCCTTTAAACATATTCTTTTTTTTTAGTTAATTAATAATTTCATTTAGAAGCGTACAAAAATAACCAAATTTAGATGTTAGGCAAGTTTTTTTAGAATTCTGAAAGTGCTTAGTATAGAATTTAGTTTGAGTCCAAGTTGGTTAGTCTATTAACATGCTGAACTGTATGCGTTTACGCGTAGTATCAACATCCAATACTTTTACTTTTAATTTCTGCCCCAAATGGGCAAATTGGTTGGGATCGCTAACATAGGCTTTGGCCATCTGGCTCTTGTGTACTAAACCGTCTTGGTGAACACCAACATCAACAAAAGCTCCGAAAGCAGTAATATTTGTCACAATACCGGGCAGAATCATACCGCTTTTTAAATCTTCAATATGTTTGATTGTTGGATCAAATTCCCAAACTTTAAAATCCTCGCGCGGATCGATGCCGGGTTTTAAAAGTTCTTTTTTGATATCTTTTAGGGTGGCTAAACCAATGCTTTTTGTTTGATAGTTCTCGAGATTTATTTGATCAATCAATAGCTTATTTCCAATTAATTTATTAAGAGGAACTTTCAAATCTTTAGCCATCTTTTTAACAATAGCATAGGATTCAGGGTGAACGGCACTTGCATCTAAAAGATTATCTCCATTATTGATACGGAAGAATCCGGCCGATTGTTCAAAGGCTTTATCTCCAAAGCGTTTTATTTTTAAGAGCTCTTTGCGGTTTTTAAAACTTCCTTTTTCTTTTCGATAAGCTAAAATGTTTTCTGCTAGGGTAGGGCCAACACCCGAAACATAAGTCAGTAATTGCTTGCTTGCCGTATTTAAATCAACACCAACAGCATTAACACAACTCATTACTTCTTCGTCTAAGCTTTTATTTAAAAGACCTTGATCAACATCGTGTTGGTATTGCCCAACGCCTATAGCTTTGGGCTCAATTTTTACCAATTCTGCTAAAGGATCAATAAGCCTTCGGCCGATAGAAACGGCACCTCGAACAGTAATATCGTATTCAGGGAATTCTTCACGAGCTACTGATGAGGCGGAATATACCGAAGCTCCATTTTCGTTTACCATTATCGATTTTACAGAGCGACTGAAGCGAATGCGTCTTATTAGATTATCCGTTTCGCGACCCGCAGTCCCATTTCCAATGGCAATTACATCCAACTTATACATATTTACAAGCTGGTTGATTTTATGAATAGACTGCTTGCTTTGGTTTTGAGGAGGATGTGGATAAATAGTTTCGTTATGCAACAGATTGCCTGACTCATCAAGACAGACCAATTTGCAACCTGTTCTAAATCCAGGATCAATCGCTAAAACTCTTTTGTTTCGCATAGGCGATCCCATCAATAATTGACGAAGGTTGGTAGCAAAGATTTTGATGGCTTGTGTATCAGCTTTTTCTTTGGCTGCTTTTGTCAGCTCATTTTCTAGCGATGGTTTTAGTAATCGTGAATAGCAATCTTTGATGGTTTTTGAGAGATATTCAGCCGTTGTGGAATGCGATTTTATAAAATAGCGCTCAAGCATTTCTATTGCTTTTTCCTGTTCGGGTTGAATATGCACTTTTAAAAACTCTTCGTTTTGACCACGCAAAATAGCTAATAATCGATGCGAAGGAATTGTACGAATATTTTCTGCCCAATCGAAATACATTTCAAACTTTTGAGCCTCTTCTATTTTTGTTTTTACCACTTTGGAAGTGATTTGTGCTTCTCTTTCAAAAAGTCTGCGCATTCGTTTTCGAATCGAAGCATTTTCATTCATCCATTCTGCCACAATATCCATAGCACCTTGCAAAGCCTCATTTTTATCTGCAACGTCTTTCTTCACATACCGACTCGCTGCTTCTTCAATATTGGGATGGTTTTGCGCCATTAGAATTTTGGCTAAAGGCTCTAATCCTTTTTCGATAGCAATAGTAGCACGTGTTCTGCGTTTGGGTTTATAAGGCAAATAAATATCTTCCAGCTCGCTAAGATTGTCAGTTTGCTTTATCTTTTGCTCAAGTTCAGGGTTGAGATGTCCGTTTTCTTGCAAACTTTCTAAAATGCTGGTTTTTCTTTTTTCTAGCACTGTAAATTGCTCGTGCAAATCGCGAATAGCTTTAATTTGAACTTCATCAAGTTGATTAGTACGCTCTTTACGGTAACGAGCAATAAAAGGAATTGTCGCGCCGCCTTCTAAAAGTTCTAACGTATTTTCAACCTGAGAGGTCTGTAGGTTTAGCTGTTGGCTTATCTTTTGAATCATAAAATATTTTGCTGAAGTATTATTTTTAGACTAAAGTTCGAAAAAAAGGGTTCTCAATTACCCCGACCTTAAGGTCGGGGTAATGTGTGTTATAGATTATTTGGGCTAAAGTCCAAAATCGAATTCTGGCAATCATTTTGTCATTTTAAATCAAGATGAGAACTAGAGAAGAGTTGATGCAGCTTTAAAACCTGTGGTAAGACAAGCTCTTGTCCATCATTATAAATAATAAAATCAGCAGCAGCTTCTTTTTTGCTGTCGCTCCATTGATTTTCCATTCGGGCTAAAACATCTGATTTGTTTGTTCCGTCTCTTTCCATCACTCTTTGTAACCGAATGTTTTGAGGAGCTGCAACGACAATGGTTTTATCAAATAAATCCGTAAAACCGTTTTCGAAAAGAATTGCAGCTTCCTGAATGACGTACTTTTCTTCTTTATGCTGCAAGCACCAGTTTTTGAATTCAATTCGTAATTGTGGATGAATTAGTGAATTTAGTTTTTTAAGAGCTTCTTTATTAGTAAAAACAATAGCAGCTAATTTTTTTCTATTGATAATATTTTTGTTTTTATCTTCAATATCGGTTCCAAATGCAGCAAGAAGTTTTGGTCTTAAAATAGGGCTATCTAATATTTTCTTGGCTTTAAAATCAGCATAAAAAATGGGTACTCCAAGCTTCTCAAAAACTTGACAAATAAGCGATTTCCCACTTCCGATATTTCCGGTTAATCCAATTCTTAGCATTATTTGAAAATGATATATTCAGCAATTGCCGGTTGTATATTACTTACGATTATATTTTTTGGTTGTTTACTGAGTTTAAGTAAAAGTTTTCCAGACTGAGAAGAATCAGGAATAGCAATGAGCTCAAATGCAATGGGCTTTATTTTCGCATAGTCTTTTAATGCAACTTGAAATGTAATTTGTGCTTCTGAAGGGAAGATTTTATACTTTATTTCATTATCTATTTGGAGTTGAATGGGAAGTTTTATTTTTCCTTCGGTATATTCTTCAACGGCTAACTGAAATTTTACCGACTCTTGTTTGCTAATAAGTTTATTACTGGGTAAAGAGAGAGGTATTAGGGTGTCGATATTTGAATCTATATTTTGAAAATCAAAAGACTGAGTACTTATTGACGTGAGCGATTTGAGTAGAGAAGCCGGACCGAAAAATACCAAACTATCAGGTTCGATTTTCATTTTCTCATATTGCTTAAAACGTGGTTTGAAACTAAAATTTATTTTAGGTTCTATTTTTAATTTTTTAGAGGCTAATTTCTCAAATTGGAAAATAATGCTATCTGGTCGGATATTTAAGATTTGTTCGGTTATTTTAAATTTACTTTCCACTTCTTGTTGCAGTGATGAGCAAAGAATATAATAAGTCTGGATATTGTTTCTTGTGTTTAAAAAATGAGCCTTTCTGAAATTGATATTTAGATATCTGTCTTTGGAAAAAAGGGATTGACTGAGGACATCAAAACCGTTATTATTGGTTTTGACTTGTAAAATAGAGTCAGGTTTGTTAATCAAAACTTTATCAATAGGAAAATTATGAAACACCAATTTAACTTTATTCTCGGTTTGAAAATCACCAGAAAGTTTAATTAAAAGCCATAGTCCAAAAGCTATCAATAAAGAAACAAGAAAGGTTATTGTTCGTTGATCTAAGAAATAATTCTTCATCTACCGTAATTTTAAACAAATCTAGCGTAAAGATAAAAAAAAGCTCCTTGTGTTTAGGAAATCCCTTACACAAAAAGCGTTTAATTCAGGTTTTAAATTATTGTAAATTATTTTTGTTGTCCAATAATACTGCCTTCGGGTAATATAGCACTTTTTTCTATTTTTAAACGTCCTTGGCCTTCGGTTTCGATGACTACAGTAGTATCATTGATATTTAATATTTTACCGTGTACACCACCAAGGGTAACAATTTTGTCGCCTTTTTTTAATTCCTCACGAAATTTTCTTTGTTCTTTCCCTTTTTTCATTTGAGGGCGAATAAAAAAGAAGTAAAAAACAATTATGATTAGAACTAAAGGTAAAAACGTTTGAAGCATGTTCTGATCAGAGCCTTGAGGCTGAGACATTAATAAGATTGATAATAGGTTCATTTTATAAATTTATTTTAAATTAATTTTCGGAATTCTTTTCAATAACTTGAGCATATATATCTAAAACGGTAAACTCAGGATTAGTATTGGCTCTAATAGTTACTTTTTTATGTTGCATTCCCAATCGATGTTCACTGTTAAAAGTAACTTTAATTTTGCCTGTCTCCCCGGGTTTTATAACATTATGTGGGTAATCTGACGCTGTACATCCACAGCTGGTTCCAACGCTGGTTAACTGAAGATCAGTATTCCCGTTGTTAGTAAACCGAAAGTAGTATATTACTTTTTCACCTTCTGTAATAGTGCCAAAATCATGATTCATTTTTTCAAAAGTAAGGACGGCTATACTATTTTCGACAGCTGTATTGTTTTTATTGTTTCCTGTTTGGTTGTTGCAAGATACAAGTACAGATATAAACATTAGAGCGATTAAATAATATAAATGTTTCATTCTACTTTATTTTAAGATGCAAAAATAAGAAAAACTGAATATGAATATGTTTATTTTAGGAAGTCTTAACATAGCATATTTTTTTACTACTATTTTTTTGAGATAATATTGAATTATAGTCTTATGAGAAATGAGGAATCACTTATATTTATTTACTTTTGCTTAATAAGAAAGATTGATATGCGTATTTATTTGATTGGATATATGGGTTCCGGAAAAACTAGTGTAGGGAAAAGACTCGCCAGTCGTTTGGAATATTCTTTTTTAGACTTAGATAGAGTAATTGAAGAGGATCAGCAACAAACCGTTGCTGAGATTTTTGCCCAAAAAGGCGAAGATAATTTTCGGTCTCTTGAGCGTTTTGCTTTGCATCAAACTTTTGATATGGAGAATGTTGTAGTTTCCACTGGAGGAGGAACTCCCATATTTTTTGATAATATGGATATGATGAATGCTAAAGGACTTTGTATTTATTTGCAAGCCAATCCTTCGGTTTTGCTTAGCAGATTAATCCCAAATCAGCAGTCGAGACCTTTGATTGCTTCTTTAGGTAAAGAAGAACTTTATGAATTTATTAAAGAACAACTGACAAAAAGAGCTCCTTTTTATGAGCAGGCAGAATTACATATTGAAGCTAGAGATTTAACCCCTGCAATATTATACAATCAGGTAATTAATTGGATGAAAAATCAAAGTAGATATTAAATTAAGTCTAATAAAACGATGTTTTCTACATGATGTGTTTGTGGAAACATATCAAGTGGTTGCACTTTTACAACTTTATATTTACTCTTTAATAAATCGATATCACGAACCTGAGTTGCCGGATTACAACTGATATAAACAATACGTTTGGCGGCCATTTGCAGTAATTGTGTAACTACTGTTTCGTGCATTCCGGCTCTTGGAGGATCGGTAATAACTACATCGGCTTTGCCATTCTCCTGAATAAATTCAGGAGTTAAAACTTTTGCCATATCACCGGCATAAAAGGAAGTATTATCAATACCATTAATTTCGGAATTTACTATTGCATCCTCAATTGCTTCGGGAACGTATTCTATACCAATTACTTTTTTTGCGTTTCGAGCAACAAAATTTGCGATAGTTCCTGTGCCGGTATATAAATCGTAAACTATTTCTTCTCCGGTAAGTTGAGCATATTCTCTGGCAATTTTATACATTTCTAAAGCCTGTTCCGAATTGGTTTGATAAAAAGAAAGAGGACCAACTTTAAATTTGATATCTTCCATTTGCTCCATTATAAACGGATTGCCTTTAAAAAGTTCGGCAGTCATTCCATTTGTTGAATCGTTTAGGTTGGTATTTACAATATACATTAAAGAGGTAATTTCAGGGAAATTATCGGATACGTGATTCATAACCGAATTCAACAAATCTTTATCATCGTAACCAATAACTAAAATCACCATTAAATCGCCGGTAGATGAGGTGCGAATAATCAGGTTACGCAAAAAACCCTCGTGTTTTCTTGCACTATAAAAACTAATCTTATTTTCAATAGCAAAATTACGAATACTTATTCGGATACTATTAGATGGTTCTTTTTGCAAATAGCAGTTTTCAATATCTAATATTCTATCAAACATTTTAGGAAGGTGAAATCCGAGACCATCCATACTTATATCACTGAAATCAATTTCTTTAGAATAATCCGTTAACCATTTTCTGTTTGAGAAAGTAAATTCCAACTTATTACGATAGAAATAAATCTTTTTCGAAGGGAGGATAGGGAAGTGTTCAGGAAATTCAAAGTTACCCAAATGTTGAAAATTTTCTAATATCTGGTTTTGTTTTACTTCTAGTTGTTTTTTATAGTCTATCATTTGCCATTTGCATCCTCCGCATTGTCCAAAATACTCACATTCAGGCTCTATACGTAAATCCGATTTTTTGTGGAACTTAATAACTTTTCCTTCAGAAAAAGAGGTGCGTGAGCGAGTAAGTTGAATGTCGACGACATCACCGGGGACGGCTAAGGGTATAAATACAATTTTATCATCTACACGTGCTAATGATTTTCCTTCGGCAGCAAAAGCTGTTATTTCAACGTTCTCTAGGATTGGTAAAACACGGTTCTTTCTATATCTTCTTCCCATTATAATAATTTGCTAATTTGATGATGAGTTGCTCTTCACTCTTCACTCTTCACTCTATTATACATATTCTTTTGCAATAGTTTCTCCACGTATAACACGCAAGCCGTTAAATGCTAAAGCACGCATTTCATCTTCTCCCGGATAAATATGAACAGGAGCCATTTTATGTACGCGCTGTGAAATTTCGTTAACAAACCATTTGCTGTGTGCCACACCACCGGTAATTAGAATACCATCGACATCACCACATAAAACAGCATACATTGCTCCAATTTCTTTAGCCACTTGATAAGCCATAGCTGCAAATATTTTCTTTGCTTCTTGGTCACCTTCTTGGGCTCGTTGTTCAACTTCGTAGGCACTGTTTGTTCCTAAATAAGCCATCAAACCTCCAGCTCCTTTATTCATTTTTAGAATTTCTGCTTCGGTATATTTTCCGCTAAAACATAGCCGAATTAAAGGACCTATAGGTAAAGTTCCGGTACGTTCTGGGGAAAATGGACCATCACCGTCAAGACCTTGATTTACATCAACTACTCGTCCTTTTTTATGAGCTCCAATAGTGACCCCACCACCTAAATGAACAACAATTAGATTGATATCATCGTATTTTTGCATCAAAGATCGAGCATGTTGTCGAGCTACAGCTTTTTGATTTAATGCATGAAAAATAGATGTACGTGGTAAAAGTGGATGACCGGAATAGCGGGCAATATCATCAAGTTCGTCTACAACAACCGGATTTGTAATATATGCTTTGGCATTAGGGATATTTTTAGCCATATCAGCAGCAATTAAACCACCTAAATTGCTAGCATGTTCAGCTCCCGATGGACTGTTTATAAGGTCTTTTATCATAGCCTTATTTACAAGATAAACGCCGGATTCTATAGGTTTTACCAGACCCCCTCTTCCTACAACGGCATGTACTAAATCCATTCTTATTTCAGCATCTTTTAAAACTTTACAGATTATGTTTTTTCTGAATTCGAACTGATCTGTAATTTTTTCAAAAGGTGCGAGTTCCTCAGGAGTATGCGTAATATTTTTAATCAAAACGGGAGTTTCGTTTTCGTATACAGCAATTTTGGTTGAGGTTGAACCAGGATTGATTGCAATTACACGTATTCCGTTGCTTAGTTTCATTTTTTTTATAATTATTTTGGATTAAGCCTGTAAAGCGGCTAATCCGATACTAATTAATTTGGTTTCTACACTATCTCCTCTTGAAGAAAGAACTGCAGGAACACGTGCTCCCAAAACCATTGCTCCCAAAATACCACCGGCTAATTTAGTATTTGTTTTATAAAAAATATTTCCAGCTTCAATATTGGGGAATACTAAACAATCGGCATCGCCGGCAACATTTCCGCTTAATTTTTTAATTTCTGCACTTTCTTTATCTATAGCTACATCTAAGGCCAAAGGGCCATCAATATAAGCGTTTGTAAACTGTCCTCTATCACTCATCTTAGATAAAACAGCAGCATCAATAGTTGCTTGCATCTTTAAAGAAATCTGTTCACTGGCTGTTATAATTGCCACTTTTGGTTTTTCAATTCCTAAGGAGTGTGCTGTTTTTATTAAGTAATTAGTAATGGCTATTTTTTCCGGCATTTCAGGTGAAGGAATTATAGCTACATCGCCAAAAATTAAAAGTTTATGATAAGCAGGACTTTCCATAACAGTAACATGACTAAGGATAGATTTTGGAATCATTAAGCCTGTTTCTTTATTTAAAAGTGCACGCATATATTGTTCGGTACTCACTAAACCTTTCATTATAAAATCACCTTTGCCCTCGTTGATTAACATACAGGCTTTGTGAGCAGCTTTTTGAGGATCGGCTTCTTGAACTAATTCAAATTTAGAACTGTCGATGTTTTCTTTGGCGCAAACATTTTTAATTGTTTCTATATCACCAACCAATGTAGCATCAATAATATCCATTTCTACCGCTTTGTTAACGGCTTCAATAGTATGCGCATCATTTGCATAGGCTGCAACTAACCGTTTTTTTGATTTGCTTTTTAGTTGACTGAAAAGTTGACTTAATTTTGTTATTGCCATTGCTTTTGTATTTCGGTTTTAGAGAGTGCAAAATTAATTAAAACTGTCTTAATATCACTCTCTTTAATTTTCTTATTTTGAGTAAAAATTAATCATCTTTATAATTGCTTCTGCGCAAGCATCACAAAAAACATCTCCTTTAAAAGTGTGCATTAAACAATCTTTTTTGGGACGATAAATGCCTTTGGCAGAATAGCCTCCACCTTCAAAAACGCCTAAGCATGAGTTGTAAATTGCAGAATCGGGTGTTGGAATGGGAATACTATCGGTAATTAGATGCTTCCACTTTGTATCAAAATTAACTAAGGTAGTTATATTGGGTTCCCAAGGTTCGACGTCCAAATTATAAAAATTATTATACGATGTTGAATTATCATAATATTCATCGGCTAAACCTGCAAAGCCGTGACCAAATTCATGAATAAATATCTTTCCTGCTTGTTCGTTGGAGTTTACACTTATGTTATAGTGATTGAAGATTGCACCGCCACCGTATTTTTCGGTATTTACAAGAATATAGATTTGATCGTAAGCTACATTTGCTGCTAAATTACGAACGCTTTTGTTTTCTGTAGTCATGCAATAGCGTTCACTATCAAAAGTATAAAAGCTACTACCTAAAATTGTATTTCGCCAAATGCTGTCTTTTGGAATATCTGCTCCCGATTCTTCTGAAGGCGCTAAAACTCCCGAAATATTGAAGCGGTCTTTATATTCAGAATACGGATAATAATCGAATAAAACTTTCGCGAATTTATCGCAATCAGCAATAAATAAATCCATTTCGTCTTTTGTATAGCCGTCGGGAAGAATTACAATATCCACCTTTTCAGAAGGATCGCCTTGTACTAATGCTTGATAAATAGGGTATTCTTTTTTTAATCCTCTTTGGATAAAATAATCTTTGGGATCAACAGTATATTCGACCTGCTTTACAAGTTTTCCTTTCCAGTTTCTGGAATACATTTTAACAGTTACGGGATTTAATGGCATAGGAAAGATAATAGTTTCTTCAAAGCTTTTTGATACTTTTTGAGCTTCAAGAGTTGTTTGCCATTCAGCAAAAAGACTGGAATAGCCGCGAGAATAAATTAAGGCTCCACTATCTTTATCATAAACTTCAAAATAGTATTTACCATATTTGAACTTATCAATTAAATTAGTTTTTGACCCTCCCCAATATGGTTCAGCAATTAGTTCGTCAAGATAATAAGACTCATTTTTTGCATTGCCGGCATGTGTATAATCCAGTCGTAATGTCTTATAGGTAAAATAAGTATCGAATTGTCCGAAAGTAGTAATACTCAACAGTATAAGAAGTAGTGATAGCCCTATTCTTTTCATTTTATGATTTGTTCGCTTATAAAAATACAAATGTTTTATTTAATAAATTAATTATTTGAATTTATAGTTTAATCTTTTTCTTCTACGGCCTTTTTGAGCATAAATAAAGCAGTTAAAGCTGCTCGCCGAATATTCCTGCCACGATGTTCTCCGAAGTGATGTTTTTCTGCCAATACCCCATCTGGACCAGCAATGGCAATCCAAGTGGTGCCTACGGGTTTGTCTTCTGTTCCACCGTCAGGACCTGCAATTCCGGAAGTTGCTATAGCATAATCAGTTCCGAATTTTTTTCTTACACCTAATGCCATTTGTCTGACTACAGTTTCGCTAACAGCACCTTCTTTTTCAAGATCATTGTGTGAAACCTCTAAAATATTTTCTTTTATTTCGTTGGCATAAGTTATTGCCGATCCTTTAAAATAGCTTGAACTTCCTGCAATACTAGTTAAAAGATGAGCAATATATCCGCCCGTACAGCTTTCGGCGGTAGCCACTGTTTTTTTATGAAGCTTAAGACTATTTCC
The DNA here is from genome assembly GCA_021157585.1 of Bacteroidales bacterium. Classification (NCBI taxonomy): domain Bacteria; kingdom Pseudomonadati; phylum Bacteroidota; class Bacteroidia; order Bacteroidales; species Bacteroidales bacterium. The sequence goes on from JAGGWH010000112.1 coordinate 10,969, forward strand.
AACGGCTTCTTCTAAAAGCATATCGTCGTAAGCAAAAATAATATCACCAATAAGGAGTTTTAATTTCTCAACAAATTCATCAATATATTTCTCGCATTTAATTTTATTTTCTCCGATAGCTGAAAGACGAAGTCGAACAATACCGGGTTGAGGAAGATAAGCCAGTTTTATATTTTGAGGCAAACTGTTTTCCCAGTCTTCAATTATTTTTGCAAGGAATGATTCTCCAACACCTTGTGTCATAATGGTTTTGTGAATAATTACCGGCGTATTGAACTTAGCTTTAATACGAGGGATAACTTCGTTTTCCATCATGGGTTTCATTTCAAAAGGAACGCCGGGCATGGAAACAAGTATTTTTCCGTTTTTTTCGAACCACATTCCTGAAGCTGTCCCATTAATATTTGTTATAGGGATGCAACTCTCGGGTAATTCGGCTTGCGCTTTATTTACAGCACTTACTTTAAAATTACGTAGGCGGAAAATCTCTTTTATTCTACTAAAAGCATCTTCGTTGAAAACTAATTTTGTATCAAAATACTCACAAAGCGTATGTTTGGTAA
>JAGGWH010000113.1 GCA_021157585.1 Bacteroidales bacterium
CAAGGATAGAGCTGAATAAAAAAATACAAAAAATTATAAATAGTGAAATTATTGTTTTCATATATATTAAAAAAGTGTTTGCACCTTAGCAAAAAATTTATCTTTGTCAATAAATAATGTCAAATTAGAGCAAAAAAATAAGAAAACAAAAAAGCAACAAATCAGATAATATAATGATTTGTTCCTTTCAACTTTCAACTTTCAACTTTTAACTAATTTCCCCTTGACTTATTTTAAATATTTTGATAAATTATGAAAGCAATTTATTCCCGATTTTTCGGGTTTGTTTTTGTTATAATTAGCAACGTAAATTACAAATACACAAATCAGAACACAAATATCACGAATTTGAATAAATAAATTTATAAAATTTATTCTAATTTGTGAATTTGTGATGAAATTCGTGAATTTGTAATCATTAATATTTTTTATGCCAACAATCAATCAATTAGTTAGAAAAGGAAGAAAACAGATTAAAACTAAGAGTAAATATCCGGCTATGCTTACTACTTTGGATACTTTGCATCGGAAAAGAACTACTCTTAAAAAAGGAGCTCCCTTTAAAAGAGGAGTGTGTTTAAAGGTGACCACCACTACTCCTAAAAAGCCGAATTCAGCTTTACGAAAAATTGCTCGTGTAAGACTTTCTAACGGAATGGAAGTTACAGCTTATATCCCGGGGATGGGACATAATTTACAAGAGCACTCTATTGTTTTATTAAAAGCCGGCCGAACCTCAGATTTACCGGGTGTTCGTTATAAGGTTGTGCGTGGAGTTTATGATGCTCAGGGAGTTGAAGGAAGGAAGCAGTCTCGAAGTTCTTACGGAACCAAGAAAGAAAAGAAATAAAATAATGCGAATCTGCAAATTATATGCGAATATTGCGAATTGCAAATTATGTAAATATTTGATAAATAAAACTAATTAACTAAACCTAAAGGGTCCCCTTCGGGGTTAACTAACAAAATATGCGAGGAAAACAAGCGCCAAAAAGAAAAATAGATGGAGATCTTAAATATAATGATACTGATATTGCTAAATTTATTAACTACATTATGGAAAGAGGCAAAAAGGCAGTAGCTCAGAAAATTGTTTATGATGCTTTTGATATTATAAAGGATAAAACGAAGCAAGACCCTCGTCATGTTTTTAATAAAGCTTTAAAAAAAATTTCCCCCTTACTTGAAGTAAGAGGAAAAAGAGTTGGTGGAGCAAATTATCAGGTTCCGTATCAAGTTCGAGGAGATAGACGTTTTAATCTAGGTTGTCGTTGGTTGATTGAATCTTCTAAAGAACGAAAAGGGAAACCGATGTATTATAAATTGGCTCAGGAAATTTTGGCTGCTGCTGAAGGTGAAGGAGCTGCTGTTAGAAAGAAGGAAACTGTGCAGAAGCAGGCTGAGGCCAATAAAGCTTTTGCTCATTTTGCTAGATAAATTTTGATGTTTAATAGTTTAAATAACAAAGGAACTGCCTATTTAGGTTTAGTCGTAAGCGTTTTAATTGCCGCCCTGCTTTTCTATGGCAGTTTTTATTTTTTTAATAATAATGCAAACAAGAACGAAGACCTTGCAGACTTAGATATTGGAGATAATATTGTTGATACTTTAAATAATGCTAAAGATAATATTGAAGAAATTAACCAGAATATTGAAGCTCAAAACGATAAATTAGCAGAAGCTGATTTTATAGCGTCTGAGCTTGAAAAGTGGCATACGCTTGTCCGAGAAGATGATGATTTTGAATTAAAATATCCACAAGGATGGTATTATACGATTAAACATAAAGAAGCGAAAGACTTAGGCTATGAATTGATGATAGGATTTGAGCCAAGTTCAGATGTATGGGAACAAAATCCTCCTTATTCGATTGAGCTACTTGTCGTGCAAAAAGATTTTAATTTTTCAGGAGAAGCCTCTTTTAAGGAGTTCGAAGGACATGACAAAAAATATATAATCAAAACTGCTACTGAAAATAAAGAAAAATACAGCCCCTATATACATCAAATGACAAAAACTTTGAAATTAATAAATAAATAATTAATAAATTATAAAATAATATCTTCAAATAAAATTTTTATTTTTAATAAAATAATTGAAAATTGAAAATTGAAAATTGAAAATTAATTAAAATGTCCCGAGAATATTCACTTGAAAAAACAAGAAATATAGGAATTATGGCGCACATTGATGCCGGTAAAACTACTTTTACTGAGCGGGTGCTTTTTTATACTGGTAAAAAACATAAAATCGGTGAAACTCATGATGGTGAATCTGATATGGATTGGATGGAGCAGGAAAAAGAAAGAGGGATTACAATTACCTCGGCTGCTACTACTGCCTTTTGGAAAGATTATCGCATTAATATTATTGATACTCCTGGGCACGTTGATTTTACCGTAGAAGTAGAAAGATCATTGCGTGTGCTGGATAGTGCTATTGCAGTTTTTGATGGAGCAGCTGGAGTAGAGCCTCAGTCTGAGACTGTTTGGCGACAAGCCGATAAATATAATGTTCCTCGTCTTTGTTTTGTGAATAAAATGGATAAGATGGGAGCTGATTTTTTCATGTCTTTAAATTCCATCAAAGATCGTTTAAATAAAAATGCCGTTGCTATTCAGTTGCCAATCGGAGCAGAAGAGACAATGAAAGGTGTTGTAGATTTACTTGAGAGAAAAGCTTATCAGTTTGAAGGAAATTTTGGAGAAAAAATGAACGAAATAGATATTCCGGAAGACATGAAAGA
>JAGGWH010000114.1 GCA_021157585.1 Bacteroidales bacterium
AAATAAAATACCGTATCAATTAAACTTTATACAAATGAAACGAAAAGTTGCAATTCCCATAGAAAATGGTATTATGACCGGACACTTTGGTCATGCCAAATTATTTGCTCTTATAGAGATGGATGGCGAACAGATTGTTAAAGAAGAAACTTTAGTTCCACCACCTCATGATGTTGGAGTACTTCCTGCTTGGTTAGGTAGTTTAGGAGCTACCGATATTGTTTCCGGCGGAATGGGTCAACGGGCTATTCAGCTATTTTTAAATAATAATATCAATGTATTTGTTGGCGTTGCTCTAAAGCCTGCCAGAGATATAGCTATTGACTTAGTAAATAATCGCCTTGAAAAAGGGGCAAACTATTGCGATCATTAAATGATAAATTATAAAATTGCCATTGCAAGTGGCAAAGGCGGAACCGGAAAAACTACTGTTTCTTTAAATCTTTTTTACACCTTGCAGAAATTAGTGGCTCAAAAGATCCAACTGGTAGATTGTGATGTAGAAGAGCCTAATATTAATCTGTTTACAAAAGGAGATATAAAATCCGTAACAGATGTAAATATTAAAATACCGGTAATTGACTCTGATAAATGTACATATTGTGGCGATTGTGCTACAGCTTGTGCATATAACTCTATTCTCTTTGTTAAATCCATTTCTCATATTGCTGTACTCGAAGATTTATGTCATGGCTGCGGAGCTTGTACTTACGTCTGTAATCAACCCGATGTTATTGTTGAAAAAGACAAAAAATTAGGAGAAGTAAACATATACAATCTAAATAATGGGAATGAATTAGTTGAAGGTAAAATAGAAATCGGATCGGCATTAGCAGTCCCTGTTATTGCAGATACTTTAAAATTAACCGACAATAATTCACTCCGAATTATTGATGCACCTCCCGGCACTTCTTGTCCGGTAATGGAAACCATTAAAAATGTAGATTACACCATTTTGGTAACAGAACCAACTCCTTTTGGATTAAACGATTTGAAGTTGATGGTAGAAACAATGCGAAAGCTAAGTGGAAAATTCGGTGTTGTTATTAATCGCGCAGGATTGGGTAATAATGCCATTTACGATTATCTGCAACAAGAGAAAATTGAGCTTTTAATGGAGATTCCTTTTGATAAAAATCTTGCCAGAATATACTCTGAAGGAAAAATAATGGTTAATGAACTACCTGCAATTTATGAAAAATATGTGCAGTTATTCGATAAAGTAAAACTAAATTTAGATGAAACAAATAACCATAGTTAGCGGAAAAGGCGGAACAGGCAAAACAAGTATTACTTCGGCTTTTGCTTCTATTGCCCAAAATAAGATTTTAGTAGATTGCGATGTTGATGCTGCCGACTTATTTCTAACAACACAACCAACAATTATTGAACAACACGAGTACGAAGGCGGCAAAATTGCTGTAATAGATGCAGAAGCGTGTACTAACTGCGGAATTTGTGAAGAATTATGCCGCTTTGATGCCATCAGCTTAGTTGATGGACAAACTACCATATCAGAATTTTCTTGCGATGGTTGTAAGTTATGCGAAATTGCCTGCCCGGTTAATGCTATTACAATGGAAGAAAATATGGATAGCAGCTGGTTTAAATCAGATACCAGATTTGGGCCTATGGTGCATGCCAAACTTGGAATAGGCGAAGATAACTCGGGGAAATTAGTAACAAAAATTCGAGATATAGCTGTTCAAATTGCCAAGGAAAAAGAAATAGAAACCGTTTTAATAGATGGTCCTCCCGGTATTGGGTGTCCGGTAATTTCTACACTAACTGGTGTTGATGTTGCTTTAATGGTAACAGAACCCACGCTATCCGGTATGCACGATTTACATCGATTAATTGAATTGGCTAAGGGATTTAAATTAAAATCATACGTTATGATTAATAAATTCGACTTGAATACAAATATTAGCAATGATATTGAAAAATTATGCCAAGAAGAAGAATTAGAAGTGTTGGCAAAGATTCCATTTAATCGCGATTTTGTAGATGCTATGGTTAATCAACAAACTGTAGTGGAATATGCCCCTGAATCAGATTTAAGTAAAACACTTACAAAAGTGTGGAATCGATTAGAAACAAGCTAAAACATAATGAGAATATGTCTTTCACCGCAAAGAAAACGATAAATATCATCAATTTATTTACAGCTAATTTATAATACTTTACATTCGCTACGGTTAAATGATAGTTTTAATATATAATGCACTTTCCTTTTTAGAGAGTGCATTTTTTATTCAAAAAAAAACCACTTCCTTTCTGTACTTTTGCCAAAAATTAAAATCTTGAATAAAACAGGGAAAATACTTCTAACAAAAACCTATGTGAAAAATATTCAAGAAATTGCTCCTGAAATTTTTACACTATCATTTCCGCGTACAGGAGATTTTCGCCCCGGACAAATGTTAGCTGTTGCTTTAAATATTGATGAAGCTCCTCGATTATACAGTATTGCAAGTGGAAATAAGGAAAAAGACTATCGTATTCTTTTTAATATTCAATCTGAAGGATTTTTAACACCGCGTTTATCTGATTTAAAAGTAGGAAATCGTCTGTTTGTCTCTAAGCCATTTGGATCTTTTTACGGAACTAATAAGGCGGATTATTGGATAGCAGCAGGAACCGGTATTGCCCCTTTTATATCTATGATGGAATCAGGCTTAGGTGATAATAAAACTTTAATTCACGGTGGACGCGCTTTGGAGTCTTTCTATTTCGCTGATAAATTCAAGTCTGTTTTAAATAATAACTATATTCAATGTTCATCAATTACTAAGGCAGAAGGAATTTATTCGGGTCGACTAACGGAATACTTAAATATTACTGAAAATTTAGCCCTCGACAGAAACTATTATATTTGTGGCAGCTCCCAATTAATAATTGATGTTCGTGATATTTTAATTCGCAGAGGAGTGCCATATAATCAAATAATTGCAGAAATATATTTTTAAAATGATAAAAGAGAATCTTTTTGGAAAAACCTTGAGCGAGCTTCAAGAGATAGTTATAAAAATAGGGCTTCAAAAGTTTGTGGCAAAACAACTTACCGACTGGATGTATAAAAAGCGTATTCGATCGTTTGAAGAAATGCATAATTTATCGAAACAAACGCGTGAGAAACTTGCCGAAAGTTACGATATAAGTTATACAACATCAACAAGTGTTCAGGAATCTGTTGATGGAACTAAGAAATATTTATTCCCTGTAAAACCTCATCAATTTATTGAAACAGCTTATATCCCCGAAGGCGATAGAGCAACACTTTGTGTTTCTTCGCAAGTGGGTTGCAAAATGGGATGTTTATTTTGTATGACCGGCAAACAGGGATTTCAAGGAGACTTAAGCTCAGGTGAAATTTTAAACCAAATTTTTAATATCCCCGAGTTTGAAAAGCTGACGAATGTTGTTTATATGGGAATGGGCGAACCTTTTGACAATTTAGATGAAGTTTTAAAAAGTATAGAAATATTAACTTCTGATTATGGCTTAGGATGGAGTCCGAAAAGAATTACCGTTTCTACTATTGGGATTATTCCGGCTATGAAACGTTTTTTAAATCAATCTAAAGCAAATTTAGCGGTAAGCCTACATAATCCTTTTGAAGATGAACGTAAAAAATTAATGCCAATAGAAAGTGTCTACCATCTCACAAAACTTTTAGATGAAATTCGCTCATTTGAATTTAGCGGTCAACGTCGTATTTCTTTCGAATATATTATGTTTAAAGGAGAGAATGATCAACAAAGACATATCAATGAGCTGGCGCGAATATTAAACGGTATAAAATGCAGGATTAATCTTATACGTTTTCATCCTATTCCAAATGTACCATTAGAAAGTTCTTCCAACGAAACTATTTCGAGATTCCAAGTAGGACTTAAAAGAAAGGGAATAATAACTACTATTCGTGCTTCAAGAGGTGAAGATATTTTTGCAGCCTGCGGTTTACTTTCGACAAAAGAATTAGTAAAACGACAAAAAAACGAAGACTACTAATCATAGTTAAAAAAAGAAGGGCCGTAGCCCTTCTTCACCAATATTAATTATGCAAATTAGATTTTGTATGGAATCTTAGTGCTGCACATTAATTAATTTCACTTCACGTTTCTCGTTTATATTCAAAGAACATAAATAAGAACCATTAGGCAAATCCGAAGTTGAAATTGTGATTTTACTATTCATTGCTGAGGCATTAATTTGTTTTACTAATTGACCTCTCAAATTATATATTTCTACCTGAATATCTGTAGCATAAGCTTGATTTATAGCAAAACTAATCTCACTATTTCCCGGATTTGGAAATGGATTTCCTATAGAAATTTCTACTATAGATTTTTTTAGTTTAGGCATGTTAAGCTGAACATCTTTAAGCAAAGAACCCCCTTCTCCTATAAACTGAGCTTCAGATAAAGCACTTAAAACAGTCTCAATATCATCTGAAGTATTTAAGCGAACAGTAAGCTCAATAAAATCCTGGTCTGCTACAATAGATGCTCCCATATCGCTTACCCAACTCAACTTAAAAGTATTGTCTTTTATAAGATATTCCAAATCATTAAAAATTGAATGTAAGCCAACAATTTCTATGGCTGAATTATCAAAAGCCATTTCAAGACCTAAACCATAAATCATTTGATTATTTACAAACGACAAAGGAATTCTTAATTCTTGTTGACTGTCGGTATATGTAAATTCCTTTAAATGATTAGTTACATTTTTCGCATCTTTAATTACAGGGGGAAGGTCATGAGAAACATCTGACTGGCTAACAACTGTAATAGGACCATCAGGACCCTTTTCATCTTCATCGCTAACAGATTTAAAAGCAGAAGGTGTAAATGTCCAAACAGGTAAAACCCAATCCCCGGCAGGGAAATCTTCGCCACGTAAATACCATTGACTAACAATAAAATTAAAATCGGAGTAATCGACCTTAGTATCTCCATTTACATCGGCAGCTTGTAGTTGTAATTCACTTAAGTCAGCCTTACCATTTAAATATTCTAGTAACAAATAAGCATCGGCTAAATCTACACCAAAAGGCTCAAGATCGGTAAAGAAATGTACCGAGTAAGATTCTCCGGCTGTTAAATTATTGAACTCAAATATACCATCTTCATCGGTAATTGATGTGGCAATATATTCACCATCTGCATTATACAGATTGGCAACAATTCCGGACATTGGAGATTGAATATTTTCTCCATAAACCACATAAGCGGTATAATCAACTCCTCCAGCAAAAGCAGATGAAAAACCTAATGTTAAAATAGCCGTCAGGCCAAGTAAAATTGTCTTTAATGTTTTCATTTTATAGTTTATTTAATGTTAATAAATGCTTTTCTCTATTAAAAAGGCTCTTCTATTTATGGTGAAAAACACAAAAACGTTACCCTGAAAATGAACTTTTTTTTAACTTTTTTTCAAAAAAAAATATTATTCGCTGATTTTGAGCATATTACGATTACATTTTTTTATGGATATAAATAGAAATTTCGCCTCTTTTTACCACTTTTGAATAAAATAGGCTATCTTTGAAGCATACAAAAACGATAAATGCAAGAGGAAAATCACATAAAACAGCTTGAAACAAAAATTATTCGCCTAAAAGATGAGCTTAGAAAAAAAGAGCGTGAAGCAGATAATTTAAAAGGAGCATTCCTTGCAAATATCTCTCACGAAATACGGACTCCTATGAATGCTATTGTTGGGTTTTCGAGTTTATTGCGTGATAATGATATTTCCCTTGAAGATCAGAAAGACTTTTTGAATGAAATTATCAGCTCTGCACATCATCTTACAGCTTTGTTAGATGACATTATTGAAGTTGCTACCCTACAATTTGCTTCAAAAAAAGATTTAAAAAGAGAGAAATTTAATCCTATAGAACTATTAAACGATTTATTTGATGAGTATCAATATAAAAGAGATACCCTTTATAAAGAAAACATAGAAATTATTTTAGAGATTAAATCAAATCCTAAAAAAACATTCTCATCAAATAAACGTATTTTAGGCAAAATTCTAGCAAATCTTATCGATAATGCTCTAAAATTCACTAACAAAGGAAGCATTAAAATAGGGATGGTATCCTTAGACGAATTTATACAATTTTATATTACAGACACAGGTATTGGCATTGCTACTGAAAAGCTTAATTTAATATTTACCAATTTTTCTAAATTATGGAAAAATGAGGGTCAGGTTTTATACGATGGTTTAGGAATTGGTTTGTCAACAGCTAAAAATCTTGTCGAAATTATTGATGGTGATATTACCGTTGAATCAACTGAAGGTAAGGGAACAAGTGTATTTATAAATATCCCCTATTCTATTACTGCCAATTCAGTTTTATAAACATTTCTTAATTCAGAATTTTATTCCTACTCTCAAATTTTAAATATTCTAACTTCGGGAAGCGCACAAACCTTTTTACTAAATAATAAGATAAAAAAAGCGAGAGTATAAACTCTCGCTATATAATCAATTTAATAGAAGTTACAATTCGTCTAAACAGGATTTTATTATTTGGAAAGTTGCTTCAATATCATTGTCTAATCCAACAGAAAAGCGAACCAAACCGGGAGACATCCCCATATCATGTTGTACCTCTACCGGTACTTCGGAAGATGTACTTTTACCCGAATTACTAAATAAAGTTTTGAAGTAGCCTAGGCTTACGGCATGATATCCAACATTTTTTAGTTGCATCGATTCCATAAGCGCAGCTGCTCTTTCGGCAGTTTCCATGTCTATTGCAATCATTCCACCAAAACCATACTCCTCATTCATCATACTTTTCATAAGTTCATGTTGAGGATGTTCAGGTGTACCCGGATAATTATATTTTAATCCTATTTCCTTAAATCTTTCGGCAAGATGCATCGCATTTTTACTATGCTGCTTCATCCTAATATGCAAAGTATGCAGGTTTTTTAAGATACTAGACGAGCGCAAAGGATCCAAAACCGGACCCAACAACATTGCTGTACCATCATTAACATTACTGATATCGTTAACAAATTGCTCTGAGGCACAAATAGCACCTGCAACAGTATCGTTTTTACCATTAATATATTTAGTCATAGAATAAATAACTATGTCGGCACCTAATAAATAAGGAGCAAAAATCATAGGTGTAAATGTATTATCTACTATTAACTGAATCCCATGTTTTTTTGTAATATCAGATAATTTTGGAATATCCGATATTTGAAGCAATGGATTAGTCATTGTTTCGGTATATACCATTTTGGTGTTTGGTCTTATGGCTTTTTCAACAGCATCCAAATCTGTAATATCAACAAAAGTAACATCGATATTAAATTTGGGGAGGTAGTTCTTTAAGAAAGCGTAAGTTCCTCCATAAGTGGTAACACTACTTACAATATGATCGCCGGCATTGCAAAGCTGTAGAAATACAGTAGTAATTGCAGCCATTCCAGAGCCTGTAACCCAAGCACTTTCCGTTCCTTCCATAGCAGCAAGCGCATCGGCTAAATATTTATTACTTGGATTCCAATGACGTGCATACAAAAAACATCCTTCGGCTTCGCCATGAAAGGTGTCTAACATTGCTTTGGCAGTCATAAATGTAAAAGTTGAAGAATCAGTAATAGAAGGGTTTACACCTCCAAATTCTCCAAATTGTTTCAATGATTGAATATTTGTTGCAGGATCAAATTTTTTTATATTCATCGCTATTATTTTTTTTTAATGTGAACAGCTATTATATCATTACAAAATTAAATACTGAAAGTATTTAATGCAAGAAAAATGATAAATCAGAAGTATAATATCAATATTTATTTAAAATTAAAAGTATTTTTGTCGAAATATTATAATAATGAAAATAAT
>JAGGWH010000115.1 GCA_021157585.1 Bacteroidales bacterium
ATATTTCCACGTTCCCGCTTCCATTCCCATCACCACCATAGTTCCATTTTCATTAAAATCGGTAATAAAATAGGGCTCTTGAATACCATCTGGAGTTTCGGCTTTAGTCATTAACCAGCTGCCAATTAATTTTTTTGTTTGCGCATTTGCTAGGCTAGAAAATGCAAGCAGTATTATGAGTATTGATAGTTTCTTCATTTGTTTAAATTTTTCTTGTGTAGAATCTATTGTCTTTAAAGTAAAAAAGGTTTTAAAGCGTACAAATATAGTTTACATTCTAGAATAAAGTTACGCGGCTTGAATTCGACATTATTTAACTTGAATGCGTTTATATAACAGATATATTTATAATCTTATTTATTCTCTAAAAATACTGCCTGAAAAATCAGACAGCGTTTTACACTATACATTTAGAATTAAAAATTGCGTTTATTTCCTAATGATTGTTTTAGAAAATGACTGTTTATCCGTGTTGATTTTAACGAGATAAACTCCCGACTTAAAACCAGATAAATCTACAACCAAATCGTTTTGCACATTTAATGTTTCGGAAAAAATCTGTTTGCCACTGATATCATAAACTGCATAATTCACTTTTTGTGCTGAATTATTTTCTAAGTCGAAATGAACAAAATCTGTTGTTGGGTTTGGATACATACTAATTTGCTGATCTTCTAATTCTGATAGACCAGTAACATCTTCACTAACTAATTTGTACAATTCAAAACCAGTATTTTCTTCTATATCGGCTTGAAAACACAATTGATTTTTTAAAACAAAGAAAGTACCAAAATAACGCTCGTAAGTTTTAAATGTAAAATCTTTAGCTTGATGAGCAACCGGCGTTTCTGTAGACGATCCCATTGAATATAAATAAGGCTGTCCGTAGGCACTTGAATTTAATGTAAAATAAAACCGGTTATTCATCACTAACAAATCTCTTGGGTTCCAAGTTCCATTATCACTATGTCCATAATAAAGAACCGTTCCTTCAGCAGTTCCATCACTTGCCCATAATTGAGTTCCACTATCTGAATTTTTAGCTGCAAAAAACACTTTATTATCATAAACACATAAGAAGCTGGGAGTACTACTACTTGTTCCTGAATTAATATCTTTCACTAAAACCGTTCCGGCCTCAGTTCCGTCCGTTTTCCATAATTCATAACCCGACTCTTCTGTTTCTCCTTTAAAATACAATTCACCGTTGAGTTCCACCATTTTGTCTCCGTAAGGTGCTCCCCAACCTGTGCCCGGATTAATGTCTTTTATTTCCATTGTTCCAGCCTCTGTTCCGTCTGTTTTCCATAATTCTAAGCCATTATCCAACTGACCTTTAAAGATTAGCATATCCTTAAAAACCATCATTTCTTCTGTTTTTGGCCTTTCATTATCTGGAAGATTACTCAGTCTGACTGTGCCAGCACCCGTTCCGTCGGTATACCATATTTCATAATTATTATTATTTGTTTTGGCCACAAAGAAGAGTAAATCGTTAAAAATGACGAGCTCTTTTGGATAAGAAGATTTTCCATCTTCAGATAAAATATCTTTTACCAAGACAGTACCTGCTTCTGTTCCGTCTGTTTTCCATAATTCAAAGCCTCTGTCTGAACTGGATTTTGCGGCAAAGTATAATTCATCCTTATAAGCAATAAATTTTGTCGTACTCGTAGGATTTAATGATCCTGATCCTCCTTCATAAATATCTTTTACCATTGCTGTTCCCTCATCGGTTCCATCAGTGCTCCACAATTCAAAACCGTGACTACCATCTGTAGCTCGAAAATACACTTTGCCATCAAAAGCACTAAAATATTCTGGAAATCCAGAAAGCGGACTGTCATAATTATCCGTTCCGGTAGTGATATCTTTAACCATATAGGTTCCCGTAGCCGTTCCATTTGTGCGCCAAAGTTCGTATCCTGCATCATCACTCCACATTTGAAAAATCAGAATAGAATCTCCAATATAGGCGTTATCTGTACCTATGCTGTAATAACCACTACCCGCTTTTGTATCATAAAATTTAGCTATCTTTTCATTTTGTGCAGTACTTATCATTGTGCTAAACAATAAGATACTTAAAGTTGTAAAAATATTTTTCATGATCTTTTTTATTTTTCTTTTACTATTTAATCTCTTTCAATTCGTAAACAGAATAATGTCCGAAATTACCAGGTTGATCTTCAATAATTTTAGCATAAACACCGGGTTTGTCTTTTATCATCCACGCTTTTTTACAGGTATCAAAATCACCCATTATTTCTAAAACAAGACATTGAAAAGTGCCTGCTGGAGTAGTGATTTCTTCCTCACCTGAAATTCTAAAAGTATCGCCTTTTAAAGGGAAAAGTATATCGCTATAGTTTTCGTTTGAACGTAATTCGGTATCGTCTGGTAAATTATAGCGGTCGTAACCATTGAATATAAAGTCTATGCTCGCTCTTTCTTCGTCTAAAGTTGCAGATACATCGGCCTTTAGTGTTTTACTTTCAAAAGTCTCGGCATCTTCAATCAAAACAGAATATTTGTACACCAATTGATTTACATTTTCTAAATACGTTATCAAATCGTAATAATTTGACCAAGGCAATTTTTCTTCCTCTCCCTCATATTTGTAATCACCATCTTCGGTATAAAAATCATCTTCCGTAAAAGTGAGTCGTTCAATTTGTATGTTGCTTGCTTTTATCTTATCGGCTGTAAAAATTTGTCCCTTATTGTTTAAAATAAATTTGTTTTCATCTAAACTTACAATCGTATTCATCCCGTTAAAATTATCCTCACCGCGTAAGCCAATCATAATTAGCGACATTTTTTCTTTATCAAAAATCCAAGTCCCATTTAAGCGAGACTCCACGCCAGGTTCTTTTTCAACAATTGAGAATTCATCGGGAGCTGTAAAAGTAAGATACAATGTAACATCTGGATACGGCTGGTCTTTAAATTTCCACTTTCCGATAAGACCAGAATTTTTATTGCACTCAGAAATACGATCTGCATCTACTTTAGTATAATAGAGCTTAGCTCCATCTTTA
>JAGGWH010000116.1 GCA_021157585.1 Bacteroidales bacterium
AAAGGAGTAGCAATGGGTGCTGCAAATAAGGTGCCTGGTGTATCGGGTGGAACTGTTGCATTTGTAACCGGTTTTTATGAAGAATTGATTTACTCTTTGCAAAAAATAAACAGAAAGGCATTAATGCTTTTAATAAATAAAAGATTCAGAGGGTTTTACCAGTATGTAAATGGTCGTTTTTTATTGTTAGTTTTTGCCGGAAGCACCTTTAGTTATTTTAGTGTTTCCAAAGTACTTGATTATTTTATAAAACATTTTGAATTACTTGTCTGGAGTCTTTTTTTTGGTATGATCTTGGGTTCGATCTATTATATTGCAAAAGACTTTAAAGATTGGAATCGAAAAAATATCATTACTATAATAATTGGTGTGGGAATTGGTATTGCTATAAGCTTTATGAGTCCGGCGAAGGAAAATGATAACCTTTGGTTTGTCTTTTTCTGTGGAATTATAGGTGTTACCGGGATGACTTTACCTGGATTATCGGGATCATTTATATTGATTTTAATGGGTAATTATGTGTTGCTTTTAGTAGATTCTGTAAATGAATTATATAAAATAATTACTGATATTTTTACCTGGAACTTTGATTTTATTCATGATCCTGTTCGAATACGTTATTTAAAGATCATTTCAAGTTTTACTTTGGGTTCTGTTTTCGGATTGGTAGTTACTTCACATATTCTTGGGTTTTTATTAAAGCACTGGCATCAAACTATAACAGCGCTGATCATTGGTTTTATTGCTGGTTCTTTAGGGATAGTATGGCCATGGAAAGAAGCCATCTATAAATCCGAAAACGGAAAGGTTTTGGTGGATAGTTTAGGTAATAGTGTAATAGAGAATTACCGTAGATATATGCCAAGTTTAAATGAAGCTACAACCTGGCAGGCTATAGGTTTTATAATTTTAGGAATTATAATTTTACTGGTTTTAGAATGGTATGGGAATAAAAATAAAAAACCCTCTTTAAGTAAATAAAGAAGGTTTTGATTTTATTTTGTCTTGCAAAGAATTTTATTATAATGCGCCTAAATATCTTTCTGCATCAAGAGCAGCCATACAACCTGTTCCAGCAGCGGTAATGGCTTGGCGGTATTCTTTATCCTGAACATCGCCTGCGGCAAATACTCCTGGCAGATTTGTTTTGGTTGATTTTCCTTTGGTAATTAAGTAACCCACTTCATCCATTTCTAAAACATCTTGAAAAATTTCGGTATTTGGTTTGTGTCCGATTGCTATAAATAAACCAGTTACATCAATAACTTGTTTTTTCTGTGTTTGGTTATTTACAACTCTAACACCTTCCACAACTTTATCACCTAATACTTCATCAAGTTCTGTATGGAACATCACTTCAATATTCTTCGTTTTCTGAACTCGATGTTGCATTGCTTTTGAAGCACGCATATAGTCTTTACGAACCAATATGGTTACTTTGTTACAAATATTTGATAAATAAGTTGCTTCTTCAGCAGCAGTATCACCGGCACCAATTACCACAACATCTTGCCCTTTATAGAAGAATCCGTCACATGTAGCGCAGGCAGAAACACCACCTCCAATTAATCTTTGTTCACTTTCCAATCCTAAATATTTGGCAGTTGCACCAGTAGAAATAATAACAGTTTCTGCTTCAATTTCTTTAGAAGCATCTACAGTAACTTTATGAATTCCACCAACTTTACTACTTAAATTAACTGCAGTAATAACTCCAAATCTAACTTCGGTACCAAAACGTTCGGCTTGTTTTTTAAAATCTTCCATCATTGCAGTTCCGTCAGATCCTTCAGGGTAACCTGGAAAATTATCCACTTCAGTAGTAGTTGTTAATTGTCCGCCCATTTCCATCCCTGTATATATTACAGGTTTTAGATCAGCTCTAGCTGCATAAATTCCTGCAGTATAACCTGCAGGACCAGAACCAATAATCAAACATTTTATTCTTTCTATTGTATCACTCATTTTTATTGTTTTTTATTTGTTGAGCAAAAATAATTAATTATTGACTTTAATTCTAGTTTTAGGTATTTTTTTTCTTAATAGGGATATAATAAAAAATAATAGTTTAAAATGAGCAGTGAAACTTTCAGTTTTGTATTTTTGCGCTATTAAAAAAATAGAAATGGAATTTAATACTGTTACCACTATAGAAGAATTTAAAGAAACTCTTAATAAAAATATGGGAGTATTGTTTTATTTTTCAACCATAAGCTGCAATGTAGGTGAAGCTTTAGAACCTAAAGTGTTAGATTTATTAGAGAATAATTTCCCAAAGATTCCATTTTGTTTTGTTGATATGAATGTTTCTCCTGAAGTTTCAGCAAAAAACAGTGTCTTTGTGGAGCCCACGATTTTAGTGTTTTTTGAGGGGAAGGAAACCATAAGAAAGAGTAGGATTATTAGTATTTCTGAATTATCAAACGCAATTTCAAGGATATATAAATTAGCCTTTGAATAATTTACTTTTTTACTTGTCAAAGTAAGAATTAGTTTTATATTTGCACACCGAAAATTGATACAAACTAATATTCAAATTTAGTTCTTTAAATAGTGAAATTCTTTAATATTTGTATTAAGAATAGGCTTCCGCTAATAGTGGGATTAGTTAACTAACAATTAAAATACACTTTGAAAGTTATTTTAATTTTCACTAACAATTCGGGGTGTAGCCCCGCAACAAGTGCGGGATAAACTCCGCCCGGAACCGGTCTACTAAGACTAATTCCACAAAGATAGCCAATTCGGGGTGTAGCGTAGCCCGGTTATCGCGCCTCGTTTGGGACGAGGAGGTCGTCACGCTTTGAGGCGTGACCACCCAGACAAAATTAATATGGAATATGTAGTTTACATATTGTATAGTGAAAAAAGGTTACAATATTATGTTGGACAGACACATAATATTGATAAAAGGTTTAAAAGACATAATAATGGATTTGTACCTTCAACCAAAAGTGGTTTGCCATGGGAATTAATTTCAACTTTTGAGGTTGAAAATAGATCCAAAGCAATGAAATTAGAAAAAAGAATTAAAAAAAGAGGAATCGAAAGGTTTCTTAAAGATAGCCAATTCGGGGTGTAGCCCCGCAACAAGTGCGGGATAAACTCCGCCCGGAATCGGTTTACTAAGACTAATTCCACAAAGATAGCCAATTCGGGGTGTAGCGTAGCCCGGTTATCGCGCCTCGTTTGGGACGAGGAGGTCGCAGGTTCGAATCCTGCCACCCCGAC
>JAGGWH010000117.1 GCA_021157585.1 Bacteroidales bacterium
ATATTATGGATATTTTTTCTTAAAAAATATCATCAATATAAATTTCGTTGGATAAACGGCTTTTTACTTACAATTATATTCTTAACTTTCGGGATTATAGCATTTTGGTATAATTCCCCCCTTAATAGACAAAGTCATTACACAAAGTTTGCTGACACTAAAGCATACTTAATCAAAATTGAAAGTCCATTTACGGAAACAGCAAAAACATACAAAAGTATAGGTCGGGTAAAAGCCGTTTTTACTGCCAAAGATTCCATCTGGAAAACAAGTAATGGAAGAATAATACTTTATTTCCAGAAACAGGATGAATTTCCGCTTAAATATAATGATGAAATTATTTACACCTCAAAACTCACTCCAATTCAAGGAACTCAAAATCCATATGCCTTTGATTATGGGAAATATATGCGACGAAAAGGAATTTTTCATCAAATATTTATCAAGGAAAGCGATTGGAAACAAGTAGAATCTCAAAGAAATTTTAGCCTACAATCTTTAGCAATTAAACTCAGAACAAAACTTCTTAACATTATAAACAATTTGCAATTCGAGAGTGAGAATAAAGCGGTGGCAGCTGCTCTTCTAATTGGCTACGACGAATATTTAGATGATAATCTACGCTCACTATTTGCAGGTTCAGGAGCAATGCATATTCTTTGTGTATCCGGATTGCATGTAGGCATTATTTTTATGTTAAGTAATTTTCTATTCGGATTTTTGGGGAAAATCCCATTTGGAAACGAATTAAAAACTATAATTATTTTAGCCATCATATGGTTTTACACTCTAATTACGGGATTATCACCGTCGGTAATGCGTGCTGCTACCATGTTTACATTTATGATTATTGGAAAATTATTTAACCGAAAAGGCAATACTTATAATAGTTTGGCTGCCTCCGCATTACTACTGCTTTTGATTGATCCTAACTTAATTTATAATATCGGTTTTCAATTATCGTATGGAGCTGTGTTTGCCATACTTTATATACAAGCAAAACTTTTTAAATTACTCTATTTCAAAAACATATTATTAAGTAAAATATGGGCTTTAATATGTGTTTCTATCGCTGCCCAAATAGGAACTTTTCCATTAGCAATCTATTATTTTCACCAATTTCCAAATTATTTTCTACTAACAAATCTTTGGGTTATTCCGCTTGCTTTTATTGTAATTACAGGTGGTATAATAGTTTTACTTATTGGCTTATTCGGACTATCATCAAGTTTATTAGGAATAATTGCTTCTAACTTTCTAAACCTAAGTTTAATCAGCCTGAACAAAGGAGTAGAAATAATAAACCAACTACCAAATGCTGTAAGTCATAACCTATCATTGGCTCAATCCGAAGTTTTATTATCTTACATTTTATTATTTTCTGCTATCACTTTAATTTTATATAGAAAAAGAATATGGTTTTTCCCTATGCTCTCAACTGTATTATTACTACTTATGAGTTTTATTTTTACAAATACAAATAATTTGAAATCAGATGTTTGGGTGGTTTACAAAACAAACAGCTGGTCGGCTATGGACTTTATCTCTAAACAAAAAAGTGTGCTTTTAGGTGATTCTGCTTTTATTTTTGATCAACAGAAACAAAAATTTATTGTTGGTGAGAATCATATTAAAAATGGAGTAAAAAAACGAGTCGTCTTACAAAATTTTCAATCAGATAGTTTAAATGTACTAACATTTAAAGAAAATATAATTCTTTTTAATTCTCTTAGGATTCTGTATTTAGACAAGGTTCAAACAAAAAGAAGTTTTAAAACGCCATTAGCAATTAATTATATAGTTATAGCAAAAGATGCAAAAGTAAATTTAGAGGAATTACGTAGCCAATATAGTTTTAATGCGATTATTTTTGATTCTTCAAACCATTGGTGGCGTATTAAGCAACTTAAATCAGAAGCCGATGCCTTGGGTATTTCCTATTGGGATGTTAATGAGAAAGGAGCTTTTGTTTTTTCATTAAACGCCCTCCCTATATCCATCAACACCTAACTTACAGATTTTATTATATTTGTTTGCGATAGATAAAGAATAAGTATTTTTATTTAGATAAATATGACGACAAAATTATTATTGTTTATTTCTGTAATTTTCGATAAGCTCCAACAATATTGGGATAGTAGAAAGAATCATCGATTAGTTGGAAGTCTTTTGGGCGCTTCTTTTATAATTTCCCTTATTATTTCTATTCTAAATACTTTTAACCTACTTCCTCCTGCTATTGCTGCTGTGATTCCCTCTAATAAATTCTTTGCTATTAATATTGCTTTTACTCTTTTGCTATTAGTTGAAATAGTAGGTTTAGTATTCGCTATTGCACGTTCTGTATCCACATCGTTAATAAAACAGTTCGAGATTTTCTCACTAATTTTGCTACGTTCCGCATTTAAACAATTTGGGAATTTGAATTTTGATTTCGATTGGCAGGAAGCATTTGAACCTATATCGGCTATGCTTTCCGATGCTTTTGGAGCTTTAGTTATTTTTGTTATTATTTTATTAATAAGTAAGATTCAAAAACATACACCCATTACATCCGATCCTGTAAACCAAACTCGGTTTATCCTTTTTAAAAAAAATAGTGCCTTACTACTATTTATATTATTTATTATTAGTGGGATTATAGATATCTCGTTATATCTCAGACATGGAGAGATATTTGATTTCTTCTCTAATTTTTATACAATATTAATATTCAACGATATACTATTAGTTTTAATTAGTTTACGCTACAATTATTCTTATTTAATAGTATTTAGGAATTCTGCTTTTGCGGTTGCTACACTTATCATAAGAATGGCCTTAACTGCACCTCCTTATTTTAATGCCGTTTTAGGGATTTTAGCTAGTGTTTTTGGCTTAGGGGTGGTTTATTTTTACAATAAATATGTTACATTCTCCTTACTAGATGAAGAATGAAAAAGCCTATCTTTGCCGATTATAAATACAAAATTGTATGCAATCTCAAATCAAAGAACTACAAAATCTTGTCGAAAATAAATCTCCCGAAGAGATAATTAAAATTTTTATAGAAAAATTTCAAGATAGAATTGCCTTTTCCTCCAGCCTTGGAGCAGAAGATCAGGTAATTACCGATATGATATCTAAGATTAATAAATCTACTAAAATATTTACTTTAGATACCGGTCGTGTATTTCCGGAAACATATGATTTAATAGACAGGACAAGTAAACGATATAAAATACCTATTCAAGTATATTTTCCTGATGCTAAGCAAGTTGAAGAAATGGTTAACGAAAAAGGCATTAATCTGTTTTTTGAAAGTATAGAAAATCGAAAACTCTGCTGTCATATCCGTAAAATTGAACCTCTAAAACGAGCTTTTAAAGGTTTGGATGTTTGGATTTGTGGTTTGCGTCGAGATCAAAGTGTCACTCGTACGGATGTCCAAATTGTAGAATGGGATGAAGCTAATGGATTAATAAAACTAAATCCTATTGTAGATTGGACAGAAGAAGAAGTTTGGGATTATATCAAAGAAAATCGTGTTCCATATAATCGCTTACACGATAAAGGATTCCCCAGCGTAGGTTGTCAACCTTGTACACGAGCTATTGAAGAAGGCGAAGACACACGTGCCGGTCGTTGGTGGTGGGAAAATCCTGAAACTAAGGAGTGTGGATTACATGTAAAGTAAATACTTTAATTAAGGAATGAATATCCATTTCCACACAAAATCTAAGTCCGTTTAAACATTTTTCAATGAGCTTTATTAAAACACATATAGAGAATCAAATAGCTACTATTACACTTAATAACGATAAAAATAAAAATGCTTTCGACTCAAAATTATTAAGTGAGCTTTGTGCTACTTTCGATGCTTTTAAAACAGATGAAATACGAGTTGTAATCTTACGTAATAATACCGAAGCCAATGTTTGGTGTGCCGGTTCCAATATTAATGAATTACCCGAATCGGGTAAAGATCCTCTTCCCATTAATAACCCCTTAGAAAAACTGATGCGCAAAATTGAGGTGTTTCCCCACCCTATTATTGCAATGCTCGACGGAAGTGTTTGGGGTGGCGGCTGCGATTTAGCTTTTAGCTGCGATATTTTAATAGGTACTTCACAAACAAGTTTTGCTATTACAACTGCAAAAATGGGTGTTCCTTATAATGCAATAGGAATTTTAAATTTCCTTAATCGTGTCCCTATAAATATTGCAAAAGAGATGTTTTATACCGCTCTACCTATTACCGCTGATAAAGCTTATAATCTTGGTATTCTAAATCATTTGGTAGATCACGATGAAATAGAAGATTTTACCTATACCTTAGCTCAACAAATTATAGACAATTCGCCTTTAAGTATTACCGTTACCAAACAACAATTAAACCTATTAAGTAAGGCTCGCCCCCTTGATTCTCAGGCAATTGAAACAATTAATAAATTGCGCTATTTGGCCTATACCAGCGAAGATATGAAAGAAGGTAAAAAAGCGTTTTTAGAAAAGCGAAAACCAAAATTTAAAGGTAAATAAATCCTCTACTAATTATTTTATTGTTATCATTAATAGTTTTGCTTTCTTTCCTTTATTAAACAGCAAAAAATATCGTTCCGATTTTTTTAATAATTCCGATGGTAGTTCGCCCGACCATTCGCCACTGACTTTTCCTGCTTTTTGTTCCCATATTTCATTCATATCCGCATCGAAAAGTGTAATTTTCAGTTTCCCCTTTTCTTTAAAAGCAGTAGTGATAGTTGTTATCTCATCATCTATATTTAGTGTAAAATTATTCAATTCTAATGCTTCTGCTTTAGAATCAAGAATACCTTTTGCAGTAGCTTTTGCAATTTCTCCATCATCAAGGGTAGAAATCATTAGCATTTTTCCGTGTGAGCTCCTATCAACATCTGTTGAAACATCAACAATTACCTTTGTATCTTCTCCTTCGTCCGACTTTAAACGTATAACTCTAACATTTCCATCTTCTTTAATCATATGTACATCATTACTAATAAAGATGGCATCGCCTTTAGCAGCTTCTCCTTTAAGTTTTTTAACAATAAGCTGTCCTCCATCCATCTCATAGATTTCCTCTAAATCAGCATCATCACCAAAGAAAACCATATTTTCTCCACCTTTAATTTTCTTAATTAGAAGCCTTTCGCCATCTTTTTCTACCCAAATATTTTGGTTGTTATCTATAGAGTCGCCCTTTATAATAATCTCTCTTAATTCAAGGCTATCTCCGTCAGAATCAACATTCATATTAATAGTAATTCGCTTTTCGCCATCGTTATCAATCCAAATACTCTTTTTTGCCTGTTTAGCATTC
Source organism: Bacteroidales bacterium (assembly GCA_021157585.1). NCBI lineage: Bacteria > Pseudomonadati > Bacteroidota > Bacteroidia > Bacteroidales > Bacteroidales bacterium. Next base: position 5,321 of record JAGGWH010000117.1, read on the forward strand.
ATCACAAAAATATTTTCATCATCATCAAAATACTTATGCAAATCCTTCATTTGTGCTTTTAATTGCTCTGTCTGCTCTGCCCATTCTACTTGATGAAATTCTTCCATTGCTTTCTCCAGTTTTTCCATAGCCTTTTCGTTCATTTTCATGCTCTCAAGTTCTATTTTCAACTCCTCTAAAGCTTTCTGAAGATTTTCTTTTCCCTCTTGCATTTCTTCGCTGACAGTCATCATATGCTTTTGTACATTTTCGTTATCAAAATATTCATCCATAATAACGTCCATGTCAATGGTCATCTGTTTAGCATACTCTTTTAGTTCACTTTTCATCTTAGCAATTTCTTCATCCGAAAATCCTGCTTGCTCTTTTATCTGACGCAAAATTTCAATATAATCGCAGTCATAGTCTATGGTAAAAGTTGTATCAACTACTTTTTTGTTTCCATTATCATCAATTACTTCTATCTTAATTTTAGCTTTCTTTTTTGTTTTAGGCTCTTGAGCATAAGAATTTAAACTAAAAATAACTCCTATAATAAAAAGCAAGCTGATTCGTAAAGTTTTCATATCGTTTATGTTTTTTTTGATTATTGTCAGTTGCAAAATTAATATGCCATTTCTACTAATGCTTTAAATTCAGGTTAAAAAAGCTTAAGGAAGGTTAAAGTTATAATTTTAAGTCGCTTTCTTTACTAATTTTGAAACCATGAGAGAAAATAATAATCCTTTAAACAAGATTATGACAAAAAGAAATCTATCATTAACTACAGCCATTGGCTTTATCACTCTGTTTGGTATTATTGCGGAATAAACAGCACTAACGCCACGGAAGTTTTATCGAACGTTCATTTAAGCAAAAACTAACTGACTCAGAAAATTATCTAAAACGTATTTTATTATATATCCACAACAATCCTGTTCATCCCGGTTTTAGCAAACAGGCATCTGAATATTTATGGAGTAGTTATCAAAGTTATATTTCAAGCAAATCAACATTATTCATAAGTCTTTACGATTCTATATTAAAATTCAGAGAAATTGAAGAAAAGCGTTGCTTATAAAAAACCTTTCTCCTACTCTTTTCTTTTCATAATTACAGCTCAGAAAATTAAATGAAATTGTAAATCGATCCGAAGGCTAGTACTTCTTATATTTAGAAATTAAATTCCTTTTTTGAACATAATTTTGATGCTTATTCCTGATGGGGATTACTATTTTCTTTGTACCTAAAATACCACCAATAATTGTGCCCGGAATAGCAAAAAAAGCACCCAAAACAAGAGCTTTATCTTCTGCTTTAAAAGAAATAAATTCACTTTCAGGATCATCGCCACTGGCTAACCCTAAAGTCGCCCCAAACAATGCTCCACTCAGTCCTCCTAAAATTAATCCTCTTCCTACTCTTCCTTTTCTATAGACTTTAATCTTATCAATATCAATGCTTTCAATGTGTACGACTTCATCGTATTTTCCAAAAGCTAAATTTCTTATCTCCAAATACTTATCTTGAACGCCCACTATTGGACCTACTGTTTTTCCTTCAGAAGTATAAACCTTAGCAATATAATCATTGCTATTTAAATCTATTTTTGTTCCCTGAGCATAAACTTCATTCACTGTTAATATGAAAGCAATCAAAATGGACATGTAAATAATTCCGTATTTGAGGTTATTTTTCATTAAGATATGATTTTATATAGTATAACAAATGTAGATAAAATCTAAACACTCCATCTATTTTTTTCTTCTTTAAAAAAGGCTTATAAATTTCCAATGGTTTCATACATTTGCATAAACCTAATTAAACTGATCATGAAAAGCTCCTTATTTCTTTTAGTTTCTATACTGTTTTTAAACCTTGCAGTAGAAGCTCAAGTAAACCTGTTAACTATAGCAGAATCATCAAATTACACTAAAACATCAACTCATCAAGACGTATTAAATTTCATTAAGATACTTGATAAAAACTCGCCATATCTACGCATTGATACCATTGGAAAAACAACCGAAGGAAAACCGATACCTCTATTAATATTAGCAAATCCTATGATTGACTCCCCCGAAGATATAAGAAACGATGAGCGTTTAGTTCTCTATTTTCAGGCCAATATTCATCCGGGTGAAATTGAAGGAAAAGAGGCAACGCAAGCACTTGCACGTGAAATGATTAATAATCCCGACAACAAATATTTTAAAAAGCTGATTATACTTATTGTCCCCGATCTTAATGCCGATGGTAACGATAAAATGAGCGAGAAAAACAGAACAAATCAAAACGGACCAAAATCGGTTGGGGTACGGTATAATGGACAACAGCTCGATATAAATCGTGATGCAATGAAATTAGAAACTCCTGAAATGCAAGCGGTTGTCAGTCAAATATATAATCGCTGGGATCCAGCAATAGTAGTGGACATGCACACTACAAACGGTTCATATCATGTTGAACCTGTTACTTTTACCTGGCAAATGAATCCAAATGGAGACCGCAATTTAATAAACTATATGCGCGATAATATGATGCCTTGGGTTTCTAAAACTTTAAAAGGAAAATACAAAACACTAAATTGTTTTTATGGCGAATTTATCGATCGTGGCGACCGTTCTAAAGGCTGGATATCCTATGCTTCAGAGACACGATATATGACTAATTATGTTGGCGTTCGTAACCGACTTTCTATTTTAGACGAAAATTATGTTTATGCCGATTATAAATCGAGAGTTTTAGGCTCACATAATTTATTATTATCGATAATGGATTTTGCAGTTGATAATAAAGATGAAATTAAAAATATTTTGGCTAAAGCCGATGAAAGAAATCTCCTTCGTGGTTTAAATACTACAAAAGCAGATTCGTTTGCATTAAAATATAAAGGTTACCCAACACCAAAACTTGCTACTATAATGACTTACGAAGTAGAACCTTATAAAGATAAGAACGGGCGGACTCGATATAAGAAAACCGATAAGCAAGTAGATGTTACAGTTCCTTATATTGCTGATTATTATGCTACTAAACAAATAGCTTATCCTTATGCTTACATTTTAAACACGACTAACGAAAAAGTAATTAATACCTTAAAACTACATGGTATTGAGCTTAAGCAATTAAATTCGGATATCGAATTAGAAGTTGAACGCTATAAAATCAGCAGTTTGAAACCTGTAAGCAGATTAAATCAGGGACATTATTTGAATACCATAGAGGGTGAATATATTATTGAAAAGAAAGAATTTAAAGCAGGAACCTACTACATTTTGAGCAGTCAAAAGTTAGGGAGTCTCGCAGCCTATCTTTTAGAGCCGGAAACAGATGACGGATTACTAAGATGGAATTTCTTCGATAGATACTTGGTTCCTCAATGGGGCAGCTATTATTTTCCCTATCCGGTTTATCGTTTGATGCAACCCACATCTTTATAGAACGGTGTTAACTGAGTTAATTTCCGACAAGGTCACACAAGGCTTTTTACAAAGAGTTATAAAAAAGGAAAAATAAAACTTCTTTATTTAATCTTTTCTGTAAACCTGTTCAACACCTTTTATTAGAGAAAGTTTCTCAATCATAAGTTCCAGATGCTCAACATCGTGAACAAAAACTTTAATTAGTCCGCTAAAAACACCACCGCTCGATTGAAAGCTTGAGCTCAACATATTAATACTTAAGTCGTTAGAAATAACCTGAGTTACTTTATTCAACAAGCCAACATCGTCTCTGCCTTTGATACCAACTGTGGTTTTAAAATTTAATTTTTGTTTCTGAGCTTTCCATTGTGCCGGAATTATTCTGTAAGGAAAGCGACTTCTCATATTAGCGGCATTTTTGCATGTAGTTCTGTGAATTGTAATTCCTTTAGAAACTGTTACAAAACCAAAAATACGATCGCCGGGAATAGGATTACAACATTTTGCAAACTTATAATTGATATGGTCAATTTGATCTACTGTAAGGATATCCTGACTCGATTTGTCGAGCTTATCCTCCATTTGCTCTTCGACAATGGTATTATCTTCTGTTAAAACTAAATTCTCCTTTTCTTCGGCTTTGGGTTCTTGTAAAAGAATCTTTTTTAAATCCAGTGGATCAATCTTTTCAAGCGAAACATTCAAATACAAATCGTGAATCTGTTTAAACTTATAATATTCAACCAATCTATCAATAACAGTTTGGTTAAAATCCATTTTCCAATTTTTAAAACGGCGCTCAAGAATTTCCTTTCCTCGACTTATCTCTAATAATCGTTCTTCATCAAGAGCCTTTCTTATCCTTATTTTTGTACGATTAGACATTACAAATTTCAACCAATCGGCACTGGGCTTTTGATTTTTTGAAGTAATAATCTGTACTTGATCGCCATTCTTTAAAACATATTTAATTGGAACTATTTTACCATTTACCAATGCATTTGCACAATGCGAACCAATATCAGAGTGAATACTGAAAGCAAAATCAAGTACTGTAGCTCCTCCACTTAATTTTTTCAGATCGCCTTGTGGAGTAAAAACAAAAATTTCGTTAGAAAAAGATTTAGCACTATTTAAGTCAAAAGCACTTGTTGGTGCTCCGTTCTCCTGTATTGCTTTACGGATTAAACTCAACCAATAATCTATTCCGTCGCCTCCCTTACCTCCTTTATATTTCCAATGAGCAGCCATACCATTTTCTGCTTCATCGTCCATTCGTGTGGTACGAATTTGCACTTCGACATTACGATTATTTTTATCTTGAACAGTTGCATGCAGAGATTCATAGCCGGAACTTTTAGGCATTGTTATCCAATCGCGTAAGCGACTTAAATCAGGTTTATAAATGTTAGTTACAACCGAATAAACATGCCAACAATCAGCCTTCTCTAATTTTGGATCACTATCCAAAATAATACGAATCGCCCATAAATCAAAAACTTTTTCAAAGGGAATCCCTTGTTTTTTCATTTTCGTATAAATGGAATTTATTGACTTAACACGACTTTTAATCTGATAGTTTAATTTATGCTTATCAAGTTCTTTTATAATAGGCTGCAAGAATTCATCTATAATTTTCTGTCTTTCCTTTTCGCTTTCAATAAGCTTTTGCTTGATGCTAAAATAAAATTCAGGTTCATGATATTGAAGAACAATATCTTCTAATTCCGATTTTAACTTATAAAAGCCCAAACGGTGCGAAATAGGAATATAAACTGCTTCAACAAGATTTAGTAATTGGTTCTGTTCTACTACATTATCAATCTGCTTAATGTGTCGAAGTTTATATACTTGGGCTGCTAACTGAATCAGAACAGCGCGCATATCGTTAGAAACTGAAAGCAATAATTGACGATGATAATCGGCTTGACTAATAGCCTTTGCCGTATTGATATTTTTAATATTAAAGCTACCTTCTACTATGCGCCATATAGACTCGCCAAAGTTATCTACTATTAGCTTTTTATCCGGAGTTTGCTCCAAACCACAAGCAAATACAGCACTGATAAGGCTATAGGAAAAAGTATTAAGTTCATCAGCTAAAATATCCAAAACACCTTCTACGTATTTTTTACGATCACTGGTAATTTCTTGTTGACCGACAAATATAGACCAAGCTTTTTCAACTAACAGAGCATGTTCATCACCCTGTATATTCTGAATATAATTTTTGTATTTTATAATTTGCTCGTTCACTGTTTTCTATCCTATTTGCTTTAAAATTAAACGTCCTTTAGTAATTCCATATACCTCGCATTTAAGAAAATTGGGTTTAAAGTCCGGTTTACGTTGACTATCATTTATTGGTATTACTGAAGATATATCACCTTCCGGATCTCTCACTTTCAGCACATGGATATCTTCATTAAACTTATCTTTTTCCTTTGCATGCTCAATAAACTCTACTTCTACAGTAGCTCCCAAACTATATCGTGGATGTTTAGGCTCAAAAAAGACCTTTCCTTTACAATTAACTTTATCAATACGAATCTCGACCTTTTCGCCTAAGGCAAATCCGTAATTCTTATAAGGAGCTTTCTCCATTAAATGCCTATTTCCATAGATATCTTCCATAACATAATATTCTACGCCATCGGGCATTACTGTAGTTTTAACCAACAAAAACAAGTAATATCGGTTTATTTCTAAGTCTCCCTGTTTATTATCTACGTATTCTGATGCTCCCATATTTTGAAAAAAAAGGCTCGATTAAATCGAGCCTCGGTATTTAAAGTTTGTTTGCCATTGTGGCCTCGATTTCTTCTATTGTTTTTGGTATTGGTTTTCCGAGAACTCGCTGCCCGCTTTCCGTTACCAGAATATCGTCCTCAATCCTAATTCCGCCAAAATCTCTATATGTTTCCAGCAAATCATAATTTATAAATTCCGAATGCTTATTCTCAGCTTTCCACTGATCTATTAAAGCCGGAATAAAATAACATCCCGGTTCAACAGTGAGTACTATTCCGGGTTTTAATGCTTTAGCCATTCTTAAATAAGCAGTCCCAAAAGATGTAGCTCGTTTTGTATTCTCATCGTATCCAACGTAATCTTCACCAAGACCTTCCATATCGTGAACATCTAATCCCATTTGATGACCCAGTCCGTGAGGCATAAACAAAGTATGAGCTTCGGCTTTAACAGCAGCAGCAGTATCACCTTTCATCAAGCCGACTTTTTTCAGTCCGTTAACCAAAACACTAGCAGCCAAGAAATGTATATCACGATATTCAACGCCCGGCTTAATAGCTTCAATAGCTTTCATATTAGCATCTAAAACAGCCTGATAAATACCTCTTTGTCGCTCATTAAACTTACCGCCAACGGGAACAGTACGAGTAATATCACTTGCATAATGCATAGTAGTTTCTGCTCCGGCATCGGTAACCATCATTCTACCTACTTCCAAAATATTTCCATGTTCGTGATTATGTAAAGTCTCGCCATGAACACTCAGAATAATAGGAAATGAAACGGGACCACCTTGTGCTAAACTAATACCTTCGATAGTTCCTGCAATTTCACGCTCTACACGACCGGGGTAAGCCATACGCATAGAAGTTGTATGCATATCGTAGGCAATAGCAACAGCCTTTTCTATCTCAGCAATCTCATATTCATCTTTAATTTCACGAATTGCTACTATAGCTTTAATTAAATCTTCTGAAACGAAATTCTTTACCTCTCCGTGTGAAACATTCAGCAAATCAGCTAATTGAATTACATGTTCGCCACGATAAGTAGGTTGAATATGAATTTTTCTTCCTTGCTTTTGAGCATCGGAAATAAAAGTAGCTAAGGCGTTTAAGTTGCCGGTATTTTCAACTCCAACTTCTTTTGCCTGATCCGAAATACTTGGTTGAGGACCCATCCAAATGATGTCATCAATATCAACATCGTTTCCAAAAATATAATCTTTGTTATTATCGATATCCATTAACCCAACTAAGTTGTAAAGGTCGAGGCCAAAAAAATACAAAAAGTTACTATCCTGACGAAAATGGTAAGTATTTGCCGGATAATTAAACGAAGCTTCCTGATTACCAAGAATTAGTATAATCCCTGAATCTACTTTACTTTTCACCTCTTTTCGGCGATTTGCATAAACCTGTGCTTGAAACATAATTATGGTGTTTTATTTTTGCCCAAATGTACAAAAAAAATTAGGGAAGCCTTTAGATTTAAGGTTTTTTAAAAGGCAATTATAATAATGACTAAGCTTTTATGGTATTCAATAAGAGAAAGATTAATCAGAATTCGATATCTATTCTTTTGGAGTTTAACAACCATATGCAAAAACAAAAATATTATTTTTAACGCCAATGATTATATTCTATTGAAATACGTTTAATTGAATCAGTTTTTAACAGCAGTTAATCCAAGCTCAGCTCCTTTTTTAAGCATAAAAGCAAAGGCTTCATCAAAGTTATTTGCTACTTCCCCATCGAGTATTGCATTTCTAATTGCGTCTTTAATAAGTCCTACTTGTCGGCTTGGTTGAATAGCAAATGTTTCCATAATAAGTTCGCCGCTAATGGGTGGTTGCCAATTACGTATGCTATCCTTTTCTTCTATTTCGATAAGCTTCCGGCGCACTAACTTAAAATTCTTCAAAAAGCGTTTTACTTTTGCTTCATTTTTAGAAGTTATATCCGCCTCACATAAAGTCATCAGCTTATCAATATCATCTCCGGCATCAAACAATAATCTGCGCACAGCACTATCGGTAACTATTTCCTGAGATAAAACAATAGGACGCAAATGCAATAAAACCATTTTTTGAACAAAACGCATTTTTTCGTTCATTGGCAATTTTAACTCACTAAAGATTTTAGGAACCATTTTAGCTCCTTTAAACTCATGACCGTGGAAAGTCCATCCTTGGCCATCAACAAAACGTTTGGTTGCCGGTTTGGCAATATCATGCAATAAGGCAGCCCAACGTAACCACAAATCATTTGAGTGAACCGACAAATTATCAAGCACTTCAATGGTATGATAGAAATTATCTTTATGAGCAATTCCTTTGCGAACATCAACACCTTTTAAATCAATCAATTGCGGAAACACATACGAGAGCAGCCCTGATTTTTCAAGCAAATTAAACCCAATAGAGGGTTTAGGACTCAGAATTATTTTATTTAGCTCGTCTAACACTCTTTCTTTAGATACAATTTTTATCCTTTTGGCGTTTCTGTTGATAGCTTTAAACGATTTTTCTTCGATTGTAAAATTTAACTGACTGGCAAACCTTATGGCTCGCATCATACGTAAAGGATCGTCAGAATAAGTAATATCAGGATCGAGTGGCGTTTTAATACATTTAGATTTAATATCTGAAACTCCATTAAAAGGGTCTAAAAGTCTGCCGTAATTATTTTTATTTAAGCTGAAAGCCAATGCATTAATAGTAAAATCGCGCCTTTTCTGATCATCTTCCAATGTTCCGTCTTCAACAATAGGTTTACGAGAATTTAAACGGTAAGATTCTTTGCGTGCACCTACAAATTCTACTTCCCAATTCTTTTCACCTCTGAAATGAAACATTGCAGTTCCAAAATTTTTAAAAACCTTTACTTGCGTAGAAGGGTCGAGCTTTTTAGCAACTCTCTCTGCTACCTCTATCCCACTACCCATAACCACTACATCAATATCTACCGATGGCCGTTTAAGAATACTGTCTCGAACATAACCACCAACAACATAAGCTTCTACACCCATCTCATCGGCAACATCAGAAATAGTTTTAAAAATTTTATGATTTATGTAATCCTTCAACGTAAAAAAAATTAGAATTAATTGAGCATTTGCAAAAGTAAAAAATAATGCCGCTAATTCTTATAAAACTGTACTTAAATGTGATTTATTACTCACTGATTACGCATACTCAGCAACCTAATTATTTATAATCTGACTTATTAAGATTATCTTAATAAAATTAAATGAAAAGATATTAATTCTGTTGGCAATACCATTTATACTCTTTACTTTTGAGAGCATAAAAAAATAAAAACTTAAAATGGGAAAAAGAACAATTGTTACTCTACCCGGTGATGGAATCGGCAGAGTTGTTTTAGAAGAAACATTAAGAGTACTAACAGCAGCAGGCTTTGAAGCCGATTATGTTGAAGGCGATATTGGATGGGAATTCTGGATAAAAGAAGGTGAACCATTACCACAACGTACTATTGATTTGATTGCAAAACATAAAATCGCGCTCTTTGGTGCTATTACCTCCAAGCCAAAAGATGCAGCTTTTGAAGAGTTATCTCCTGAGTTAAAAGAGAGAAATCTTATTTACTCGAGTCCAATTGTTGGTTTACGGCAACATTTTAACTTAGATATCTGCCTCAGACCTACCAAGTCTTATCTTGGTAATCCTCTTAATTTTGTTCGTAGAGGAGCAAATGGTGAAATAGAAGAACCTGCTGTTGATGCTGCTATTTTCCGCCAAAATACCGAAGGTCTTTACGGTGGTGTTGAATGGACTAATCCTAATGATGTAGTATATGGCGGACTGATGACACATCCAAAGTTTGTAAAGAATTTCGGGAAAACGCCTAAAGAAGAAATTTCTGTCTCTACTCGTATTTTTACTAAAAAAAGTACAGAACGCATCTTACGCGCAGCTTTTGAACATGCTAAAAAATACAATTATCCTTCGGTTACTTTATGCGAAAAACCAAATGTTATTCGCGAGACTTCCGGTATGATGTATAAAATGGCGATGGAAATTCAAAAAGCCGATTATCCTAATATCGAATTATGGAACACCAATATTGATGCCCAAATGATGTGGCTGACTAAAAACCCTGAAAACTATGGAGTTATAGTAGCTGGAAATATGTTTGGCGATATTGTTTCTGACGGGTTTGCAGGTTTAATCGGAGGTTTAGGATTTGCTGCTTCGGCACAAATGAATCCTGATACCGGTATTGGCGTTTTTGAACCCACTCACGGTTCTGCTCCAAAATATGCCGATTACGATGTCTCAATCGTTAATCCAATTGCAATGATAGAATCAGCCTGTATGATGCTCGATTTTATTGATGAGCAAGATATTGCAAAAAAAATCCGCATGGCTGTAGCTGAAGTTGTTTCTGAAGGAAAAGTCAGAACCTACGATATGTGTAAAATGGCAGGAAAACCGGATGTAATTGAAAAAGGAGCTGCCAGTACTCAACAAATGGCAGATGCTATTATAAATAAAATGAATTAAAAGTTAAGAATGCAGACTTAAGATTTGAGAGTGCAGAATGTGGAGTATAGAATTTATTAGAGCAGAATTGAAATGGATAAAAGGAGTAGAAGGGAATTTTTAGAGGATAGATTGATTAATTTTGCAATTGCAGTGAATATTGTGATTGAGAAACTTCCAAACACCTATTTGGGTCAGAATTTAGCAAACCAAATTTCTCGTGCTTCAACTTCTCCTGCATTAAATTATGGTGAAGCTCAGTCAGCTGAATCTACTAGAGATTTTATTCATAAAATGAAAATTGGATTAAAAGAACTTAGGGAAACATTGATTGGGATAAAGATATTTGATAGAGCAAATATGGTTGAGAATAAAGATGAAATTAGAAATCTTAAAGATGAGGCAAATGAGCTTATTTCAATTTATGTTGCTAGTATTAATACTGCAAAAAAAAGATTGTAGCTTTTTGCCTCTGCACTCTTAACTCTGCACTCTTAAATCAAAAAAATATAATTATGACAAAAGAAGTATACAATCTCTGGCCGGAACTAAACTGGATAAAAGATGAAGACTTACGCAATAAAACAGCTAAAACCTGGGAGTTGGCATTAGAGAGAAGTGTTTTAACACCGGCGGATTTAAACCGTATTCCTTTCACACTATTGGTTGGCCCCGATTTAAAGGTTACTTTTATGGATCATAAACGCTCTGTTGTGCATATTGCACGTGATGCAGGAAATAAAATAAATGAAATGTATCACGGTGAGCTTACTGTTGATATGGACGTTTTACTTGCAGGTGCTATTTTAGCCGATGTTGGCAAACTTCTCGAGTATGAATTGGATAAGAATGGCAATGCTGTTCAAAGTAATTACGGGAAATATCTTCGTCATCCTTTCTCCGGAGTTTCTATTGCAGAGCAAGCAGGGGTTCCGGCAGAAGTTTGCCATATTATTGCAGCTCATGCCGGAGAAGGAAATATGGTTAAAAGATCAACAGAGGCTTATATTGTTCATCATGCCGATTTTATGACTTTCCTGCCTTTTAAGGAAAGGCTCAAGGTTTAATTCTTTTTACTTTCGATCTAATTTCTAAAACTAAAAAAACGCAAAATAAGATGAATATAATTGAAAAGATAATTGCTAATCACTCAAAATACGATATTATTAAGCCTGGAGATATTGTAGATATTGAAATTGATGCTCGGGCTGCACGCGATTTTGGCGGTCCAAATGTGGTTAAAACCATGATAGAAAAAAATCTTACTCTCGACGATCCATCAAAAACCTTTTTCACTTTTGATACCAACCCCACAGGCTCCGATCAAAAATATGCTGTCAATCAGCAAATTGTAAGAGTTTGGGCACGAAATAATGGTGTAAAAGTCTACGATATCAACAATGGAATAGGAACACATACTATGATTAACGATGGTTTGGTAGTACCCGGGGCAACAGCTGTTACCACCGACTCGCACGCAAATATATTAGGTGCTATCGGAGCATTTGGACAAGGAATGGGCGATCAGGATATTGCAGCAGCATTTAATAGTGGGAAAGTATGGTTTAAAGTCCCGGAATCCATTAAATTAATTATCAATGGTTTTCCGCCCAAAAGCGTTACTGCTAAAGATATTGTTTTAAATTTATTAAATGAGTTTGGTGCTAATACTTTATTGGGTTATTCCGTTGAATTATATGGTGAACTTATTGACAGTCTGAGTCTTTCCGATAGAATTACTATCGCCAGTATGGGAACGGAAATGGGTGTAATAATTCTGCTCTTCCCTCCTAACGATGAGATAATGGCTTTTTCTGAAAAAGCTTGCGGAAGAAAACTAAAAAGAATTGCTGCTGATGAAAATGCTGTTTATGCAAAAACTATCGAAATAGATGCAACTACGTTTGTTCCTATGGTTTCTCGTCCCGGAGCACCTCATGATACCATTGCTATTCCCGAAGAAGATAAAATTAAAATCGACTCTGCCTTTATAGGGAGTTGTACTAACGGACGTATAGAAGATATGCGCGAAGTAGCACGGATTTTAAAAGGAAAGAAAGTAGCACCCGGGGTTGTACTAAAGATTGTACCTACTACCGATAGTGTTTGGAGGCAAGCAATGGATGAAGGTTTATTTACCATCTTTAAAGACGCAGGAGCATTAATTTCAAACGCCGGTTGTGCAGGCTGTGCAGCAGGACAAGTGGGTCAAAACGGACCCGGAGAAATCACTGTAAGTACCGGTAACCGTAACTTTCCCGGAAAACAAGGAAAAGGAAGTGTATATTTAGCATCGCCTACTTCCACAGCCGCTTCAGCAGTTGCGGGATATATTACCGATGAGCATCATATACCCAAAGTTCCATTAACTTTTCATCCTGATGAAAAATTAAAACGCTTAGAAAAGGCATCAAGCGATGAACAAATTGTAGAAAAACCAAAAATAATAGAAGGTCGTGTTTGGTATATTACCGAAGACAATATAGATACTGATATGATTTTCCATAATCGCTATTTATCAATAACCGATATTGAAGAAATGGGACAATATACCTTTGATAATTTAGAAGGATATAAAGACTTTTCGAGCAAGGCTAAAGCAGGAGATATTGTAATTGTTACTAAGAATTTCGGAAGTGGAAGTTCTCGGCAGCAAGCGGTAGATTGTTTTAAATCACTTGGCATTCAAGCTATTATAGCAGAATCTTTTGGGGCAATCTATGAGCGAAATGCTATTAATGCTGCCTTTCCCATTATGACTTATAAATCTGTTGAAGCTTTAAAATTAAGTGATGGCGATACTATTAGGGTTAATTTTGAAAATGGTCTTATTGAAAATATAAGTAAAAATACAAAAGTTAAAGTAAATCCTTTTTACGAAGTCCAAATGGAAATCTATCAACAAGGCGGATTATTTTAATCAAAATTGAATTTTAATTGAGAGCGACTTCCACTTGGATTGTCGCTTTTTTTATTTTAGCGAATATTATTTTTTGTACTTTAGAACTTTAAAAATAGACACACCTATGCTTAGTCATCATTTTTATACCGCATTTGGAAAATTACTTTATGCTATTGCTATCTCCGACAATCAAGTCCAAGAAGAAGAGATTGAAGAAATATATATAATTACCCGTCAGCTAATTCAAAAATATTTACCAAATCCAACACAAGAATTAAACAACTTTAATACACTATTAGTCGAATCAGGTTTCTTTAACGATTTTCAAGCCGGTTTAAATAAAAATGAAGCTTTAGATTCCTTTCTTAATTACTATTATCAAAATAAAAGTACATTCACTCCTGAAATCAAAGAGCTATGCATTAATTCTATAATCCGTGTTGCAGAAGCCTATGCCGGCATAGTAACAGAGGAGAAACGATTTATTTTAACGCTTCAGGAAGCATTTAAAAAATAACTCAAGAATTAAAAAACCTCTTCTGAGTTTTCTGTAGTTCACTTTTTTAAAATCTAAACTTCCCTAAACAGAAGCCTTGCAAAAAGCTTTTACACATAGTAAACCACTGACTGTTATACAAGTATAAATACGACTATTATCATCAGTAATATTTTTTACTGAGTAGCCTGTTTATAAAAGAATTTTTACTACTTTTATCCTATAAAATAAACAGCGCAAATTGACTTAGCTTAAACAAAACAGAAAGTCGAAAACCCTTAAAATTCAACAAACTAGCTTGCTAAAGATTTTCAATACACATATGCGAATAAACTAAATTCCATCTTAATTTTACAATCTCTCCGGCTTTTTTCTATTATTTAAGATTTTCTACTAAATTTAATGTTTTATTTAAGCAAAGTATATATGCCTTTCTTACCTTATCTCCTTTTTGGAATGTGAGTGAGGAGGCGAAGCTGTGAGAATACTTAAGTGATTAGTGAAATGGTGAATTGTTAAGTATAAAATAGTAATTAGCGAAGTAAAAGAAACCCACTTAACCAACTCACCCACCTCACCCAAACAAAGCGAGTAAATAAACAATGTCACCCCAACAATTAAATACATTAATCGAACAAGGCGAAGGAC